>DASZVM010000175.1:0-3455 GCA_035547295.1 Puia sp.
CCGGAAATTATGCGATTTTGACGACCGTCCCGATGCTAAAAAAATTTTATTATTAGCATAACGCCTTCAGCTGTCACGCATAACGCCTTCAGCTGTCACGCATAACGCCTTCAATAGCAGACTGTATCTGCCCGGCAGGCATCACACCGCTCTCCCTCCATTTTACCTGACCGTTCCGGAAAACGATAAGGGTAGGCACGCTTTGGATCTGGTAAGCCGATGCAACTGCCGGATTCCTGTCGATATCCATTTTCAGGATCGTGACGGCATCACCCAGCTTATTTTTCAGCTCTTTTAATATCGGAGGCATCATCCTGCACGGACCGCACCATTCAGCGGAAAAATCCACAAGAACAGGTTTATCCCCATTGATGATGTCGGCAAAGGTCCTGGTCTGCTCCATATGCTTGCATTTATTCTAAAGTTACGATTTTACACCCGCATAAAAGGGCGAATAAGTCCATGTTTACACTTAGCGTGTGCGACGTACACAATGTAATCCCTTACATAAACAAGCGTGCCAGCTACACGAACAGGACGTGGTAATGGACAAAAAAATGGCCCTATTTTTAGAAAAAATTTACCGTTGATGGCTTGACTTATTGGAGTAATTCACTCTATCTTTGCGGAGTGTTCGATATAACACTCCGAAGACTGATGGCCTGACGGACCAGTTAAGTCTAACCTCATCCTTGCCGGCGCCACTGAGATCATACAAAACTATTACCGTCGACAACTTACTACACATTTCGCTCAGAAAGCATTTTCCTTTAGGATTGCATATGTAAATATTGCGGTTTATCCGTTCATATAGTTTTCTCATGTGACTGTCTAAAAAACAGTGCGGGGTTTGTTTCTACAGACCCCTCTTTTATATTATTTAAAAGCCTCAGGCCATCGGACAAGGCCTGTTGGAGTCGTTCGTTTTTATTATAAAAGTCAACAGGGATTGTTTCTACAATCCCTGTCTTATTATTTACCCCACCGGACTTATTTTTCCTTATCCACCGTCAACACCACACTGGTCCTCCCTGCCCGCACATCCGGATTGACACCTACCTTCATCAGAAAATCTCCGCTGTAAACTTTTCCGGTCCCCAAAGAAGAAGAAGTGCCGGGATACAGATTGACCTCGGAGATACGGTATTTCCCGGCAGGGTCCAATCCCTTTAGCCGGATAGGCAGCAGACTGCCGGCCCCATAACGCTCGTTCACCAGGTAGCTGAACATGACACCCCGGGACTTCCCCTCGTCCACATACAGTACAGAGGCCACGCTGCCGGTGGTAGGATCAGACAGCCGGAACTGGTCACCTTGCCAGATGACGTCTTTGATGGAATTATAGGTGGTGACCGCGGATTGGACGAATTGCAAGTCCCGGGGACTCAACTTGCTGATGACGATGTCAAAGCCCAGTTTGCCCATCATTGCCACGTCCGTGCGGAACTTCAGCGGCTGCTTGCCCCAGTCGGTGACATGGTTCGAGGAAGCCATCGCCGGATAAAAATAGGAATACTCCCATTGGATAAAGATCCGCTCCAACGGGTCGGTGTTATCGCTGGGCCAGAATTCGGTGAAGTATTGCAGCGCTCCATAATCCACCCGACCGCCCCCGCCGGAACAGAGCATCATGGGTACTTTCGGGTATTTGGCCCTTAGCCTTTCAAGGACTTTGTAGAGACCACGTACGTAGTCTACATAAAAATGGGACTGATCCTTTAGCGTGGCCGAGGCGGCATTGTACATCACGGCATTGCAATCCCATTTGATATAGGCAAGGTCGGGGTTCTGCGTGAACAGCCCGTCCACCACTCCAAAGACAAAATCCTGCACCTTCGGATTGGTAAGGTCCAGCACCAACTGGTTGCGGAAGTAATGTTCCTCCCTTTTTGGCTGTTTGACGACCCAATCGGGGTGCTGTTCATAAAGCTCGCTCTTTGGATTGACCATCTCCGGCTCGACCCAGATGCCAAATTTTACCCCATCAGCCTGCGCCTCCTTTACAAGAGAGGTGATGCCATTAGGCAGCTTGCTCTTATTGGGCTGCCAGTCGCCCAGGCCGGCATGATCGTCATTACGGGGATATTTGTTGGCAAACCAGCCGTCATCCAGCAGAAAAAGGTCGACGCCCAGCTTCTTCGTATCCTTCAGCAGCCCGGCCAGCTTTGCCTCATTAAAATCAAAATAGGTGGACTCCCAGTTATTCAGGAGGGTAAGCCTGGTCCCCTTCCCATCCAACAGCTTGTGGTCCCTGGCCCAACGCTGTACTTTGCGGCTGGCATCCCCCTTCCCTTTATCGGATAATGTATACCAGCAAGGAGGAGTGGTGAATGCCTCGTTGGGAGCCAGACTATAAGGAGAGGCGTAATTATTGATACCGGCAAGGATCCGAAGGTTATCCTGGGGGTCAACTTCCAGGTCGACCCTGAAATTACCGCTCCACTCCACGCCGCAATACATTACGGTTCCTTCTTCTTCCGTAGCGGGCCGGTCAAGAGAGACCATGAACACAGGAGGCTGATAGAGGTTGGCCCTGGCGCCCAGCTTTGAATCCAGGGTTTTGATGCCATGGGTCAGACGGCTTTCCTCCGGCTGCATTTCCTTTGCCCAGTCGCCATGATACTGCCGCAGCCAATAACTGCCGGCCTGCAGATGCAGGTTGGCCGACGCAAACTTGCGCAGGATCACATTCCCCTTTTCATGATGCCGGATCATGCTCCACTGCTCGATAACATCTTCCTTATAATAGGATCTATAATATAAAGTGACCTCAAAGTCGTATACGGGATCTTTTAACAAAATAGTCAGCAGGGATACATCGTCGTTGATCTTAGTCAATTCCTGGCTAACGAATTTTAAGTCCAGTGAATAATTCCCGTCCGCATGGGTCACGGATATGGCAGGTTCGATAAGGTTCCGTGAGCCCGATGGCGTATACGCGGAATTGAACATCCCGCTGGGGTCGGAGGGCTGACGATAAACGGAGGTAACAAGGGCATATTCGCTGGGGTCGGCCAGGCGTTTTCCGTAATATACCGTTTGGAGGTCTTTGTTGGGCTCTACCCGGAGAACAAGGGCGTTGCCGGATGTTTCGATGGGAATGATCGTAGTTTGGGCTTTTAGCGTCCCGGAAATGATCGAAAAAATGGACAATAGACTCGTTAGATGCAATTTGATCTTCATTGATAACGATTAAGGGATAAAAATACTGAAAAGCCTTTCTTTGAAAATGGATAATCCTCCAAAAAGCATGGAGTATTGGCCGGTGCCCGAATTATGGGCAATCGGCAGGTGTCCCAATTATTGGACAATCCGTCGGTGGCACAATTTTGGTATCGTCTACCCCCATGCCAAATACCGACTTTATCATTGACGAGCTGACTGCTCTTTTGGAAGAAGGAAATGCCCATGTATCTTTTGAAAGGGCTGTCAAAGGTCTCCCTCCTCACCTGTTG
>DASZVM010000176.1:0-5166 GCA_035547295.1 Puia sp.
CATGATATGGACAGGTTCAACAGGCTCGTGAACTGTAAGGAAAGGCCCATTCAGATCATTTGGGCCGGCAAGCCCTATCCCATGGATTATACAGCCATAGGAGTGTTCGACAAGATCGTGGACGCCTGTAAATCTTACGCCAACTGCGCCGTGCTGGCAGGATATGAATTAAAGCTGTCGAAATTATTAAAGCAAGGGGCGGACGTATGGCTCAACCTGCCCCGGCTGACCCACGAAGCCTCGGGCACCAGCGGGATGACGGCCGCTATGAACGGGGCGGTAAATCTCTCGATCCCGGACGGATGGTTCCCCGAATTTGCAAAGGACAAGCGCAACTGCTTCGTCATTTCTCCATCGGATGCCACCCTCCCGGAGCACATACAGGATGACCAGGATGCGCAATGCTTATATGATCTGTTGGAAAAGGAGGTCATTCCCATGTATTACGATTATCCGGCCACCTGGACAGGGATCATAAAAGGGGGAATGCGGGACATCCTCCCTTATTTCGACAGCGGCCGGATGGCTGCCGAATATTATGACAAGCTCTACAACAGGCATTAAAAGGTCATTTCCGTTTATAAAGCCCCACCAGCTTTCCAAATCCAAGGATGTGTCCGTCCATGGCAGCTTTCAGATCGGGTTCCTTTATATCCTGCTGAAGGTCGAACACGGTATCCAGGGCATATACATTGAAGGCGTAATGGTGCGTCCCGAAGGAAGTGCAGGGACCTCTGTACCCGCGCATCCTGAAATCGTTGAGGGAGCATCTTTTTGAGCGCTTTTTCAGGGCCGGCAATACGTCAGGCGTCGGCGGCACAGGTCTTGGCCTGAGCATTGTAAAAAAATATCTTGACCTGATGGGAGGCCGGATAAGTGTCACCAGCGCGCCTGGAAAGGGCACGACCTTCACTGTTGCCCTCCCCGTGGCCGACGAACCCGATCATACCCTCAGCGGCCTTGGTATGGTCCATCTCCCGCAGTAATCCCCACCGGAACATGAGCGCAATCAGTTGACCGGATAATCCGGATCATGTACTCCCGGACAGAAGGATATTAATTTCGGAATACATAAAAGAAGACTCATGTTAGGAAAATTAACTATGCCGGAAATAGAAAGACTTCTTGCAAAAGAGGTGGTGGGACGCATCGGTTGCACGGACGGAAAAATGGTCTACGTCGTGCCGATCAGCTATGCCTATGATGGGCAGTACGTCTACTGTCATACCCATGAGGGCCTGAAGGTGGACATCATGAGAAAGAACCCCGTTGTCTGCTTTGAAGTAGACCATTTGCAAAACATGGCCAACTGGCAGAGCGTGGTGGCGCATGGAAGGTTTGAGGAGCTGGTAGACAATGAGCTGCGCAACGATGCCTTGCAGCGGCTGCATGGAAGGGTACTTCCCCTCGTCAGCAGCGAAACCACTCACTTATCAAAGGACTGGCCTTTTCCGCCATCGGAATTCAATAAGATCGAAGGCGTGACCTTCCGGGTCCTGCTGGAGGAAAAGACAGGCAGGTTTGAAAAATCGCCCGCTCCGGCGTTAACGTTTTTCAGCATCTGATAAAATCAATCGTCATGATCCCGTTATTGCTGCGCAGATGCGCCTTTATCCTGCTGCTGGCTGCGGCAGGGCCCTTTCATGGTTTTGCCATGATCGTCGAGTCAGGTAATACTATTGTCATCGACAGCGCCACCGGCGAAGACATTTATCTTGTGGCAGGCACGGTGATTATTAATGCCCCTGTCCACGGCGACCTGGTGGCGGCAGGCGGAAAGATCTATATCAATGATACCGTGAACAATGTCCTGGTGGCAGGAGGGACGGTAGTGGTCAATGGCTATGTGGCCGGGAAAATACGGTGCCTGGGGGGCACCCTGCGGATCGACCGTAATATACAGGGCGATCTGGCCGCGGCAGGGGGAGAGGTCGACATCGAAAAGAATGCCACGGTCCTGGGAGACCTCCTGGTTTCGGGTGGCCGTCTTATCATATACGGCAATGTGGAAGGCGATATCCGCACAACCGCCGGTAAATTCCAACTGTATGGCACGGCCGGAAGGACCCTCGATTGTCGCGGGGCCACGATAGAATTACATGGAAAGGTAATGGGATCATCCACGCTCGCTGCTTCTGACGGCCTCACCATCGGTGGCAGCACGAAATTCAACGGACCTGTACGCTACTGGGCTCCATCCACGGTAGACTTTGGAACATCGTTGAAAGAGGGACAGGCCCTACGGGATGAAAGCCTGGAGACCAAACGATCGCACTGGTACTTCCTGGGCTCGGCAGGCTTGCTGGCCGTCCTCTGGTATCTTGCTTCGGCCTTGCTGGTGATCATTCTCCTGCAATATTTCCTCCCCCATCTCTTTCACAATGCAGGAGAGAAGGTATATGATAACTTGCCGGGATCCCTGGGCTACGGTATCCTGTTCATTTTAGGCGCCCCGGTGGCCATCGTCATTTCATTTATCAGCCTTGTAGGCGCTCCCCTCGGTCTGGCGTTGCTGCTGACTTATATCTTTGTATTATTGACCTGCGGCAGCATTACGGCCGTCGTAGCTTCCCATTGGCTCGGCTATGTAATGGGCGCCGATGGAAGAAGATTCTGGGAATATGTATGGATCGCTTTGGGCTTCTTCGTCCTCCTGAGGCTGATACTTTCCATTCCTTTCTTTGGCTGGATCCTCTTCCCCTTGTTGGTGTGTATTGCATTCGGGGCTTTATTGTCTTCTGTCCGGTGGAAGAGGCGCGGTGCTTCCACGGCAATGAACACCGGTCTTGTCAGCGGAGACCAAACTGCCACCTTGCAGAAAGCCTGAGATAGGGATAGGTTTTATCCAGCGTATTATAATGGCTATACGTGCCATGGAGATTAAAATAGCCGGATTCCATCACTACGGAAAGATCGTCTATCAATCGAAGGCTCACCTCATTGGTGAGCGCCTGGAGAAAATAACGGGAGGCGTTGCCGTTGACCGTGAACATCCAGCCGCCGCGCCAGGTGATCCCATAATACAGCCTTCCCGCGATGTTGAGGCCCGCAGAGGTATGGAATGCCAGTCCCGGACCGTAATCATAGTTCCTGTCATGATAAAGGTATCCGTCGGGTACTGCTGCCAGCAGCACAGGGCCGGCAGCCGCCAGCGTATTCACCTTCACTTTGCCCGGCAGGGAAAATTCAGAATAAAGGTTCATCCGGATGCTTTGCCCGCTGTAAAAAAATGCCGCATTGTTGATATATTCATAGTTGGCTGACAGCACGGCTGCATGACGGTATCTCCCCGAATACAGCCGCCATCCCGCAAGAGAGCCATATACGCTGACGATATTGATCTTCGAGCTGTCGTCCTGCCCGAACTCTGCCGTAATGTGAAGGTTGCTGAAAGGCGTCGTCAGGTAATCGTACGGCGTACCATACAGCAGCCTGATACGGCCGTACATGCTGAATCGGCCGTCCTTGAATGGGTTCGCGTTATTTACATTGTATTTCCGGAGGCCCGCCTGCACCTCGATGGCCATTCTGATGGGATCCTCACTGGTTTGCAGCACCGGTCGGCCCCATTTCCCGCTGACGATGCGGCTAAAGCCATTGGCAGGATTGATCAGCAGGGCAAGGATCTCGTTCACCTGCCGGCGTACTCCGCGGCTCCCGTTATTGACCAGCTTGCCGGCCATGCGATGGGTCGTCTCTCCCAGCACAATACCGCCGAAACCGGTATTGATAAAATCATTTGGAGAAGGCGCCTGGTTTTCGGCAAATGTTTCCCAGATATAGCTGCCGGCGAAAGCCGCAGGTACGGATTGCCAGAAGGTATACCCGTTGCTCCGGAAAGCATTGAATAAAATGCTGCCGTGAAAGGGATGCCCGATCTCATTGGTCTGAAAACCGTCGTCGTCCCATGCCCAGCTGGAGGGCCGTAAATTATGCCCCAATGTCTGGAAGGAGATCATTGCATAATCCTTACGGGTGATATACCTGTCGAAAAGAAAAGGGACGGCTTCACCCAGTGATAGTACCAGGGCTGCCCGGCCAAAGCTCCTGGAGGACACGGTCGTATCGGGGACAAATTTCTGCCGCGGCTGCTGCGCATTGGTCCGTATATGCATGGCCAGCAGACAAGTAGCGAGAAAAGAAAAATATTGTATTGGTCGCACCGCGGGACTTTTATTCTTCTAAGCTACAATTCACGGCGTGCGGACGATATGATTAAGCTCATCGGCGCCCTTGACGATGGTCGTGGCAATGAGGGTAGCCGCGATCATATCTTTAATATTATTCATTCACTTTAAAAATCTTCAAATATGCGAACAGATACAGAGATCCAAAAGGATGTCATGGACCAGCTGAAATGGGAAGCCTTCCTCAATCCTGCAGAGATCGGCGTGGCAGTAAAAGACGGCGTAGTAACCCTTTCAGGACAGGTAGATAGCTATGCCAAAAAGATCGGCGCCGAATTGGCGGTAAAGAAAATTGCCGGCGTCAAGGCGTTAGCCGAAAATATCCACGTCGGAGTTTCACCCATCTATCTCAGGAGTGACGCCGAAATTGCCGCAGCCGTCGCCAACGCGCTGAAATGGCACACCGCTGTCACGGAGGATAAGATAAAGATCATAGTTGAGAAAGGGGTAGTGACCCTCACGGGTGAAGTGGACTGGAACTTCCAGCGCCAGGCAGCCGTCGATGCCGTAAAGAACCTGGCGGGCATTACCCGTGTGAACAACTATATCACTGTCAGGCCGGGCGTAACTTCAAGGGATGTGCAGCAGAAGATTTCAGCGGCGCTTCAAAGGAATGCCAGTCTGGATGCTGACAAGATCTCGGTGGAAATGGCCGGGAATAAGGTGATTCTCCGGGGATCTGTCCGATCGCTGGCCGAAAAGGACGATGCCGAATGGGCCGCCTGGTCCGCGCCGGGCGTTACATCGGTAGAAAATAAGCTGACCATAGAAGTTAAGGAATATTCTTTTTAAAGGTGGACTTTTTTTCACCCGGCCGCTGAATGAGATCAATCAAGCCGCCGGGTGATACATGTCAATATTTTAACACCTGCATGGAATTATTTTTATAAAAAAAATTATGGCTGTCGATTATAAACAACATGTCGAAATTCCATATGGCAATAGAAAATTATCCTGTGAACTGACTTTGCCGTCCTCC
>DASZVM010000177.1:0-2447 GCA_035547295.1 Puia sp.
GATAGCCATGTACCCGGATGGTCAGGAAGCCTGGAGCGAATTCCGTCGCACAGGTTTTCCAAAAGTATTCCCCGTCGTAGTGAATCTCAGTGGGGGCCAGATCCCTAATGGCGCCTTCATTAAACGCCTTCCCTTCCCTCAGTCGGAGTACCAAAGCAACGCGGCCGGCGTCGCAACGGGCGTCAGCCTCCTGGGCGGACCGGACAACGGCGGGACGCCATTGTGGTGGGATAAGAACTAACAACAAAAAATCTTTTATGAAACGTACATGCTTGATAATAACCGCTGCGCTCATGCTTTTCGCATGCAAAAAGCAAACGACACCGGAAGCCCTGACGCTGCAGGCCCCCAAAACATATAGCGAAGAATATTATGCCAATCTCCGGGCATACAAGAAGTCCGACCACCAGATCTGTTACGGCTGGTACTCCGACTATGCCCAGTCCTATTCCTATGCCCAGCATTTTGCCGGACTACCCGATAGCATCGATATCATCAGTCTCTGGGGAGGGATACCATCCCTTAAAAAAGATGATTCCCTGGCATCCTATAACCCCACTGCCTACAACGAGATGCGTGAGGTGATGAAGACAAAAGGCACAAAAATGCTGGCTGTAAAGATCATCAGGATGCAGGCGGAGAGCTGGACCACCCTGGATTCGGCAGGCATCATCGAATATGGCAAATACCTGCTGCGCATGGTGACGGAGAATGACCTGGACGGGTTCGATATGGACTATGAGCCGGAAGGGGACTTCCTTTCAGGGAATAACCTGACCATACTGGTGAAATATATGGGCCAGTTCCTGGGACCGAAGTCTTCAAATCCCGATAAGCTGCTGGTCATCGACTATTACAGCAGCACGCCCCCGGCGGCTGTAGAACCGTATATCAATTATCTCGTCAACCAGGCCTATACACAGGGGACTACGACCAACTCGGCTAAGAACCTTCAATCCCGGTACAACCTGGTGGCCAGTTGGTGCCCTCCGAAAAAGTTTATCGTTACGGAAAACCTGGGCGACTGGTGGCAGAACGGAGGCTCCCCTTTCACCGAAGCAAACGGGAATACCCTGGATGCCGACGGTAATCAGCTATACTCATTGGAAGGGATGGCCCGCTGGGTACCGACACAAGGGCCCAAAGGCGGCTTTGGAGCCTTTTATTTTGTCAGGGACTACAACCTGAATCCTCCTTATAAATATATGAGACGCGCTATCCAGGATGCAAATCCCGCAGTGCGATAACCAAAAAAATAAAATCATGAAGAATATTATATACCTGGTACTCCTGCTGTCATTGATGGGCAGCGCCTGCAGGAAGGCCTTGCAATACCATGACGTGATCTATTTCACCGGTACCGAACAGGTGGCCTCCTCGAAGTTTACCATCGACGGGCCATCCAGCATCGGTGTTTCTATCACTTCCTCCACAAAAGTGCCAAAAGATATAACGGTTGATATAAAGGTAGATTCCGGCTTGCTGGCCGGTTATAATAAAACAAACGGTACTAAATACGCGTTTCTTCCTGCCGGCAGCTATGGACTGGATGAGGAAAATCTCCTTATAAAAAGTGGAACCAACATATCCTCATCGGCAAAATTCTCTATCCTGTCAACGGACAATTTCAAGGAAGGCGTCACTTACTGCGTCCCTGTTACGATCACAAAGGTCGAAGGCGATATGGATGTGCTGGAGCCCTCCCGTACCCTGTATCTCATCGTCAACCGGACGATCATCACGCAAGCCGCCGCCCTGTCCCCCAATTATTTTACCGTCCCTTCCTTTCAGACAGACGGCAACCTGTCCAGCCTGCCTGCCGTCACCATCGAATGCAGGATCTTTGTCAATAAGTTCCAGACGGCCAATCCGTTCATCAGCAGTGTGATGGGCATCGAAGAAAATTTTCTTCTGCGTTTTGGCGATGTCAGCGTGGCCAACAATCAGCTGCAGCTGGCCGGTGGACTGATCAATACAAAAAAATACCCTGTAACAAGCAAAACCTTCTTTTCCGTCGGCCAATGGTATCATGTGGCCGCCATCTACAACGGCTCGACAATGAGCCTCTACGTCAATGGCGTGCAGGATAATTACACAGATGCTGAAAGCGGCGGTGTCAACCTCACCGACAACTATTCCGGCGGCTTCCACATCGGCTACTCGGCCGACGGTCGCCTGCTCAACGGCAGCGTCAGCGAAGCAAGGGTTTGGAAAAGAGCGCTTACAGCCAATGAGCTGCAAAACAATCTTTGCTACGTAGACCCGACCTCGGACGGACTGGTGGCATACTGGAGATTTAACGACGCGGACGCCGATGGGAATGTCACGGACCTCACCGGTCACGGATATAAAGCGGTTGCATCGAGATCCATCGTATGGGTGCCTGGTGTGAGATGCCCAAACTAGATCCATGCCGTCTGAATCATTTCGTGATCCTCTAAAAATAA
>DASZVM010000178.1:0-5584 GCA_035547295.1 Puia sp.
TAGGTCCTTACGGCGGTATGGACATCGGCAACGGGTTTGGCTACTGGCCTTATGATGACATCCGCGCGATCAACTATTTTATGGAAACCCTGCCAAAATATGCCAAGAATTTCCCGGCGGGTACCGTGGAAAAACTGACGGGCGAGGCGCATTTCCTCCGTGCCTACTATTATTTTGCGCTGGTCAAACGTTATGGCGGCATTCCCATTATAACGAGCGTACAGAACTATCCTGAGCAATCGATAGCTGACCTGCAGGTGCCGAGGAATAAAGAGGAGGACGTTTGGAATTTTATAGGGGACGACCTGGATTCGGCCTGGAATACCATGCCGGCTACCAATGAGACGGGACGGGCAGACAAGTATGGGGCCGCGGCATTAAAATCCCGGGCCATGTTGTATGCGGGTTCTATTGCCAGGTACGGTTCGGTAAATTTTGTCGGCGGTCCGGCGCGCGATCAGGGTTTTGTAGGCATCAGCGCGGACAAGGCGGCCGGCTTTTACCAGAAAGCCATCGATGCGGCGAAGCTGCTGGAAGGGCACTACTCCCTTTACAGGAAATCAGCGGACAAGCTGACCAACTACACCGATCTTTTCCTCGATCCTCAAAGCCCCGAGAATATCCTGACAAGGGAATATTTCAGTGGTGATGCTGAACGTATGCACAGCTGGGATGCCACTATGTCGCCCAACAGCGGCATGAACTATATGACAGGCGATGGTTTGTCCCGGTGCTATCCGACGCTGGAGCTTGTAGAGCGTTTTGGGGTGCTGGATGTCACCAATCCTGATGGGACGCCAAAGCGGTACGATCAGCTGGCTGACCTCTGGCAGGGCAAGGATCTTGAACCCCGGTTGCTCGCTACGGTATATCTCCCCGGGGAAACGCTGCGCGGCCAGCTGTTCGATCAACGCAGGGGTATTTATCCGACATTCAATTTCAAGTCCGCCGACGAGGTAGCCAAGGCTGCCGGGGACCGTACGTTTGCATCGGCCGGCGACCATAATACACTGTATGCCGGCTCAAGCATGACGGTGATAGGAAAAGCGGGCATGTACTCTTCTTCCGGGCCGGACAACAATACCCGCACAGGTTTTTATGTACGGAAATATGTCAATTACAAACAGACTGACCTTACGAAGATCACGCTGTTCTCCAGCACTACGCACTGGATCGAGTTCCGTTATGCGGAAGTCCTGCTGAACAGGGCCGAGGCGGATATCGAGACAGGTCAGAAGGACGATGCGCTGATATGTCTCAACGATATCCGGGACAGAGCAGGCGCCAGTCCGTTTGGTCTGGGGGATATGGTAGTCGACACGGTACGTAACGAACGTTGCAAGGAGCTGGCTTTCGAGAACCATTACTGGTGGGACATCAAAAGATGGAGGATCGCGGATGTGCTTCTGAACAACGCCCGATTCCACGCCCTGATGCCTTATTATGTGTTCAATGAAGGTAAATACATCTTCCTGAAAGAGCCGGAATCATTCCAGCGGAATTACAATTTCGACAAGAGGTTCTATTACGAACCGCTTCCGGGCGGACAGCTGAACAGCAATCCCAATCTCTATCCTCAAAATCCCAATTACTAGCATATAAATCTTGATATATGAAGCTACGAATCAGTACAATCGTGTTGGGGGCGTCCATGTTGATGGCGGGTACGTCCTGCATCAAGAAGGACAATTATCCCGGGCCGAATGCTTCCCTTTCCGGAAGTCTCTTCCTGGACGGGTCGTCCTCCAAGACCACCGTGCAAACCAGCACGGGCAACTTCAGCATCCGTCTTGAAGAGCTGAGCTATAGCGCCACGCCGGCGCCTCAGGATATACCCGTCAAGAATGACGGCACGTATGAGAATGATAAACTCTTTTCCGGTCATTACCGCGTATCGCTGCATGGGGGCGCTTTCTGGCCCGTCGCACCCGTGGAGGCGGACATCCGTCAGGGTTCCAGGCTCGACTTTCAGCTGACGCCGTATTTGTTATTGAATAATTTCAAAGCGACGCTGACGGACACGGTGCTGGCATTGACTGCAGACCTGTCGGCGCCCATCGATGGGGGCGTTCCGCAGCTGATAGAGATAGATCCCTATGTCAATACCACCGAGTTCGTCGGTCCGGGAGCTGCCGTCTATCAATTTTCGGAGTCCCAAAAACTTTCAGTTCCCTCGTCATCGAGTCCCTGGGACTGGTCGACCATGACGCCGGCCCAGAAATCCATCGGTGTGACGGTCACCGGTCTGATCCGGGGACGTACCTTCTTTGTACGGCTGGGCGTAAAATTCAACAACGACGACAAGAGCTCGAACTTGTCGGAAGTGATACGGGTGGATGTACCGAAACAATAGCCTCCCTATTTGTAAAAAAATTAAATGCTAACGAAATGCGATTAATAAGATCAATGCTGGCATGTTCCGTAATGACCACGGTGCTCATGCTGGCAGCCTGTAAAAAAGATCATTTTCAGTCCAGGGATACCAGCGGTCTGAAACCGACACCGCCGCCTCCGCCCCCTCCCACAGAGCAGTCTGTGGAGATCGACAATTGCGATGCTGCCGATGACTGGCAAACGGTGGGCGCGCCGGTGATCATTACCGCCAGCCCCAAAGAGGGAAAGGGTTATCTGCAGGGTACCATCACCACGGGGAACGATTTCCTTCAGTTTATCAAGACGCTGCCTGTCAATGTCGATACAAAGGCGACCATGTTCAACGGGCAGCTGAAATTCTGGTTCTTTGTACAGGACGTCTCCCTTTTGAAGCTGGACGGACAGATACAGTTCAGCAGCGCAAAGGACCCGGATAAGAACCGCATCGGGTGGGGACTTGACAAGATCATCCCCACGCTGAAGAACGGCTGGAACCAGCTGGCGTTGAACTTTTCAGACGCCTATGTGTCCGGTGATGGCGGTCCGGACCTGACGGCTATGAACTATTTCAAGATATTCTTCTGGACGGCGGACAAAGCTACATCGGATCAGAAGTTCGGATTGGATGATATCAGGGTGGTAGCCGTACCACCTCCGCCTCCCATCGTTGTGGACAATTGCGATGCGGCCGACGACTGGCAAACGGTAGGTGCGCCGGTGATCGCCACTACGGGACAAAAAGAAGGGAAAGGGTATTTAAAGGGTACCATCACGACGGGGAACGATTTTCTGCAATTCATCAAAACGTTGCCTGTGAATCTTGACACGAAGCTCACCATGGCCAATGGTCAGCTGCAATTCTGGTTCAACGTACCGGATGTCTCCCTGTTGAAACTGGATGGGCAGATACAATTCAGCAGCAGCAAGGATCCGGATAAATTCCGGGTGGGCTGGGGATTGGCTGATATCATTCCGAAGCTCAAGAATGGCTGGAATCAGCTTAGCCTGAATTTCGCGGACGGGGGCATCACGGGCGATGGCGGCCCGGACCTGACGGCGATGAACTATTTCAAAATATTTTTCTGGACGGCCGACAAGGCAACGAGCGACCAAACTTTTGGTATCGACGGTATCGTTGTACAGCGGAGGTAATAAAATTTAAACCTATGCAAACAAAAGGCATTTTTCTTTTAGGGCAAGCAGTCGTTATTTCCTGTCTTATGGCTATTCATCCCGGATGTCTGGCCCAGGAAAAGACCGGGGCAGGCACCGGCAGCGGTGGAGGGAACCCTTTTATACGGAGCATGTATACGGCGGACCCTTCTGCGCATGTATGGGCTGACGGCCGGCTGTACGTATATGCTTCGCATGATGTAGCGCCGCCCCGGGGCTGTGATCTGATGGATCAGTATCATGTCTTTTCCACTGATGATATGGTGCATTGGAAGGACCATGGGGAGATACTTCGTGCGAGCCAGGTATCCTGGGGGCGACCGGAGGGTGGATTTATGTGGGCGCCGGATTGTGCTTATAAGAATGGTACGTATTATTTCTATTTCCCCCATCCCACGGGCAGTGGCAAGGAGTGGAATTCCACCTGGAAGATCGGCGTAGCTACCAGCTCCAGGCCTGCCGGTGATTTTAAAGTGCAGGGATATATCCGGGGATTGGAGTCCATGATCGATCCCTGTGTATTTGTGGATGATGACGGACAGGCCTATTTCTATTATGGCGGGGGAGGCGCCTGTAAGGGCGGCAAGCTCAAGGACAATATGATGGAGATAGAGGGGGAGATGCAGCCGATGAAGGGACTGGTGGATTTCCATGAGGCCACCTGGGTGCATAAGCGCAATGGCGTTTATTATCTGTCCTATTCCGACAATCACGATTCGGCGGGGCGGCATAACCGGATGTGCTATGCCACGAGCAAGAGCCCGCTGGGCCCATGGGAGTATAAAGGGATCTATATAGAGCCGACGGACAGCTATACGGACCATGGCTCTATTGTAGAATATAAGGGCCAATGGTATGCTTTTTATCACAACAGCGCTCTTTCGCATTTCGACTGGCTGCGGTCTATCTGTGTGGACAAGCTGTATTATAATCCCGACGGGACCATCAAAATGGTGCAGCAGACCATGGACCCCTCGGCCAAGGGGCCCACACCCTCCGGGGTTCCCGGGGCCACCGGAAAATAAAGCTTATGTATAAACGATTGCTTATAATATGCGTATTTGGGGGGCTGGCTGCCTGCTCTTCCAAAAAGAATGCGGAAGCGCCGGTGATTCAGAAAAAGCCCTCTTTTTTCGATACAGCGCATAAAAACCCATTTATCTCGAACATATATACCGCTGACCCGTCGGCCCATGTTTGGGCCGACGGGCGGTTGTATGTATATCCGTCCCATGACATCGACCCGCCGCGGGGTTGCGACCTGATGGATAAATATCATGTCTTTTCCACGGATGATATGGTGCATTGGAAGGACGAAGGGCAGATACTGGAAGCAAGCCAGGTACCCTGGAGTACACCGGACGGCGATTTTATGTGGGCGCCGGATTGTGCTTTCAGGAATGGGGTTTATTACTTTTATTTCCCACATCCCAGCGGCTCGCCCTGGAATTCCACCTGGAAGATAGGGGTGGCCACCAGCACGAAGCCTGCCGGTGATTTTACGGTGCAGGGGTACATCCAGGGGCTGGAGTCCATGATCGACCCCTGTGTGTATGTGGACGACGACGGCCAGGCCTATTTCTATTATGGCGGCGGTGGTGTCTGCAAGGGAGGGAAGCTCAGGGACAATATGATGGAGATCGATGGAGAGATGCGGTCCATGCAGGGGCTGGTGGATTTTCATGAGGCCACCTGGGTGCATAAGCGGAATGGTCTCTATTATCTTTCGTATGCAGACAATCACGATGCGGGGGGGCTTCATAACCAGATGCGTTATGCTACCAGCTCCAGCCCTTTGGGGCCGTGGACCTACAGGGGGGTGTATATAGATCCCACGGACAGCTATACCAATCATGGGTCTATCGTACAATTCAAAGGACAATGGTATGCCTTTTATCACAATAGCGCGCTGTCGCATTTTGACTGGCTGCGATCCATCTGTGTGGATACGCTGGGCTATAACAGTGATGGTACAATAAAAAAAGTCATTCAGACAAAATAATTTAAAATGAAATTTTTGCAATTACTTGTCATTTTA
>DASZVM010000179.1:0-5517 GCA_035547295.1 Puia sp.
TATACATCAGAAAAGAAGAGAGCCTAAAAATGTAGCTATCAATGTAATAACCTTAATTATTTCAATTTTTATTGCATATGGGCGGTTTATGGATCTGTCATAATCACCCCCTCGAAATGGCTTTTTCACACATCCTCGGTCTGACCATTCTCCGGTAGATTTGAAAAAAAACTGTATGGAACCGATCAAGGTAAAGAATACCCAGGCAAAAATAGAAGTAAACGAGGCCTGCATCGACGGATCGACATTCATCAATGTCATGTTAAAGGACTGTCTTTTCAACGATGTGATGATGGCAGGAACGAAGATCGTCAATGCCAATCTCAGCGAATTGGAGATCGAAGGAGCCCAGTTGGGCGGCGCCTATATCCACAACATCGGCATGCCGCCTGAGGGACATCCGTTGCATGATCCCCGGGCAAAGATGCGGCCGTTGAAGATGGAGGATTGCTACCTGGTTAACAGCGTTATCACCAATTGCGATCTCAGCGGTGTAGAGATAAAGGACTGCAATATCAGGGGGCTGACCATCGACGGGGTGGATGTAAGCCGGCTGCTGGAGGAGCACCGGAAGAAATAGCCCGCCCTCAGGAACCATAAAGCAAAGCTCTCCCTTCCGGGGTCATCATGGAAGGCTGCCAGGGCGGGTCCCACACCAGCCGTACGTCCGCAACCCTGTCAGGCAGGACTGGGGAAAGCACATTTTTTACGCCTGTTGTGATCGCTTCTCCCAACGGGCAATAAGGAGTGGAAAGGGTCATGACCACCATACAGACGCCGTCCTTATCGAGGTCGAGGTCATAGACCAGTCCCAGATCGACGATGTTGACGCACAGTTCCGGATCGATGACCTGGTAAAGCGCGTGCAGCGCCTTCGCCTTTTCTTCATAATGAGGATCATGAATGGATAGCTCCATGAGAAGGGATCTTTATTTTATGGAATAAGATCCTGGATACATTCCCTATATAAACACAGGCAGCGACCAGACCTATCCATAAAGCCACACGGATAAGCACCTGGTGCTGCAGGATCACACCCGCTATCAGTAAAAACAGCCCCGCGATATGACAGACAAACTGATAGTGTACCCATTTCTCTTTATAGAGATGTTTGGGCATGGGTACTTTTATCTTTCCGTTCAGGTTCTTATAGCGCCCGTTCCATACAATAAAGGGCAGCGTCTTAAAAGTCATTCCCAGGATGATGGACGTTATCCAGCCAAAGAAGAGGAATAGCCCATAGACCAGTACCCATTTAGAGTGCCGGCTAAAATACATCACAGGAACAAGCGCAAACGTCGCCAGCAGACAGCCAAAGGAAAGGAACACGTGTTTCATCGGCCAGTCCAATGCCTTCCGTGCCCTGTTGCGAAAAACGTCCGCCAGCCAGATCATCCACGTAATGACGCCCGTTGCCACCAGTCCTCCGGACAGCAGCACGTTCAGCGCCGGACCATCGGCCAGTCCGTTGATGATAAACAGCAGCAGCCCTGCGTTCTGCGCGCCAAAAGAAATATAAAGCCACCGGCTTTTTGTGGACTTTCCCAGCAGGAACATAGGCACCAGCTTTGTTCCCACGCCGGTGATCAGCTGCAGGAACCATCCTGCCAGTCCCGCATGGGCGTGTAGTTTCAGAAGGTCCAGGTGACTGCGGAAGATAAAGGGGTGTCCCAGGTTGACGGCCAGCAGCAGGCCTGCCAGCGTCGTCAGCAACAGCCAGCCCGCGGAGGAAAGAATAAACAGCCGTTGGACGGAATACCGCTTACAGACACCCATGGTGCAAAAAGCATTGATGCTGTACAGGATGGCGGCGCAGACAACCAATGAGCCCCCGGTAAGCATCATCCATCCCGGGCTGAACCACCAGAAAGCCGGTACCAATAGTCCGACACCCGCGGTAAGACATCCATATGACCCTAGCGCCAGCCGGGGACTGAACAGGTCCTGCTCGCATATGACGGGCAGCAGCTGGTAGGCCGATCCAAAGATGACCATGGTGCCCCAGCCAAGGGCGGCGGTATGGACGATGCCCAGCAGATGAGGAGTGAAATAGTGTCCGCTCCAGTCGTGGGTGGTCAGCAGCAGCAGGATGGAAAGTACAAGATAGAAAAGCGCCCCCGTCCCATAAAAGGGAAGAACGATATAATGGGGAGGCGCTTTCCCGATGCTAATGTCGGCCATGGCTTAATTTTTTATGATCAGCAGCCGTACATCCTTTTCGGAAAGACGGGCGATATGTACCTCGTAAGCCTGCTCCGCCAGGGCTTCCAGCAAATGGACGGGAACGCGTTTGTGATAGACATACAATGCGTGACCACGTGGCAGCCGTTCAAGGGCAGCCAGTATCTCCTGCATCGGTTGCGGCATCTCCAGCGCCCGTACATCGATCTCCTTCATACGTCCGTCACGAAAAGCTGTACAGGCAGCTTCAAAGGACCGCTCGTCTTCCATGAGAATGCCCGCATCCGCAACACGCACAGGGCTCTTTTCTCCGGATGACGGCAAAAAATACGTACGGTATTCCCCCGGGCCGACGGTTTCAGTGAACACCTGCGCCTGCTGGTTTTCCAGCAGGCGGATAAGGGGCAGCGGCACAAAGGTATTGATGATGCAAAGGGCGCCATCCTCCTTTAACGAGCGGTATTTCTGCAGTATCTCCTTGAGCGGATCATTCCCGCCTGCCAGCATTTCCCTTACATCAAAAGTAAGCACATGCCGGTGGGCCAACAGCACCGCCAGCTGCGTATGGTTGTCGATGGTGGTCATAATTGCAGGGCTTTAGGGAATAGAATATTGTTTTCCAGGTGAATGTGCTGGAACAGGTCTTCCTCGAACTCCTTTATCTTTTCGAACAGGTAAGTATAGGAATTGCAGGCATCGGAAGGAAGGGTAAAGTCCCGGGTCAGCTGGCGGAATTGTCTCAGCTCATCGCCGGCCTCCTGGTGCTCCTTTTCCATCATACGAATGGGAGCGCTGATAACAATAGGGCTGCTGCCGCCCGTAGCCTTCCGCCGAATCGCCGGAAAAAGGATATTCTCCTCTTTCTCAAGATGTGCCAGCAGGTGCTGCAGGAGGTCCCGTATACCCTTGGAAAGGGGGATCAGCTCCGGATGCTGTGCTCCATGACGGCCGGCAACCTTTATGGCAAGGCCTTCCAGGATGGGCGCCGCCTCCCGGATATAACGGTGATGGACGTTATAGATATAGTCCGCCAGAAAGATAGGGTCCCAGCCGGCAAAATCATGTTGCGGAGAAGCTGTTCTTCCCGCAGGCGCTTTTTCAAGGGCTTCTTCCAGCTGTGCTTCCGTGATACCCGCCTGCCGGGCGGCTTCCTTCAACGTCTGTTTACCACCGCAGCAGAAGTCGATGCCCATCTTTCTGAACACTTCGGCCTTGCGTACATCGCTGGCGGCGATCTCTCCCACGGTGGGAGCATGGCCATCCATGATCTTGCGACCGATCTTCACGCGCCACCAGTCCGGTCCCTGCTCCAGGTATTCCCATGAAAATACTTCTCCCCGTTCACCCAGCAGTTGATAATACAAAGGCTTGGGGTCATGGTCGTTGAGGATAATAAAGGCATTCCCCTGGGGCAGGTTGTCAAAATAATGGAAGATGGTCGGGTGTTTGAGACGGGGCTCTATCTGCGTGACATCTAATATTGCAAATGCTGACATAGTTTAAATTTTATAATGTAGAATATTGATACATGCATAGACTGACAATAATATACATTTGACCACTTCGGCCAATGCATAGAAAATATGTAGCGAACGTCCTTCCGGCTGCCCTCCCTGCTGTACGATCCTTGCTCTTTTGTCCAGGTGCGGCAGCCACCAGGCTGTCTGCAGCAACAGGACCACGCCGATGACGGGTATGATAAAGGCAGCGGGCGATACGTGACGCGTGATAAGCAGCGGCAGCGCCCACAGTATAAAAAAGGCCCACTCTATCTTATTCAACGCGCGGAACACCAATTGCCCGATGCCAAGCCCCAGGGGAAGGGTAACACCCGGCGCCCTGAACTTCAATGGAGTTTCGATAAAGCTGATGCTGGCGATCATACCCGTCCAGACCAGGGGAAAAAATACTTTTATGATGATCATTTAAAAAGATTGACGGATGAAGTGGTGATAGCGTAGTAGACAGCCCAGGCCACAAAGAGTATCAACAGGATAAATATCCAGTAAGGAATGCTTTGCGGGGTCTCGCTGCCGCCGATGAGGAAGCTTTTCTGATCCCCCTTGCCATAGGCATTGATCATCAACGGAACGACACCGTCCACTACAGCATCTTCCCGGAGTCCTTCGATGGAGATGGCAGGTCCGTTGCGTACCTCGAAGGGGATGAGACGGATTCCTTCTTTCCCCGAAGGGTCACGGCCCACGATCTTCAATGTATGCCGCCCGTCCACCAACCGGGTAGTGTCCAGCTCGAACTTTACAGGTGCGTTCAGCCGGGCGATGGGTTGGGGTTCATCGTCTAAAAAGAGATAGAGGGTGCTGAGATCTTTCATATCAGTCGATTGAGTCGTGTTGAAGGATGGTGTGCTTGATATGGGTAGCGGCGGACTCTCCCGGATGGATAAGCCATTTGATAGAGTAGAACAGGGTAAAAAGAGTGGCAATGACAGCCAGCCAGACGATGAGATAATCCCAGCGGCTATCCGGCCCTGTACCATGGACAATACCCCGCAGCAGACGCGGTTGTGCTTTTTCACAGGCTGGACAGGCATTGACGGTTATCCGGACAAAGAACATCAGCAAAAAGATGGAATACCTTTTCATTTTTTATCTTTTAGGTCTTGTATAAATTTCGCGACAGCAGCCGGGTCCGCTTTTTTTGCGTTGTTACCCCAGCTGGACCGCTCGTGGTTCATGATGGCCGTCACCTCTTCCGGTGAAAGGTTATTGGTGGCGCCAACGGCAGGCATGGCGCCATAGCCCTCCGACATCCTGCCGGTGTAGCCGTTCATGATGATGTCGGCCTGCAGTTCGGGGTTATCGTCCAGCACCACCTTGCTGCCTTTTAATGACGGGAAGGCGCCCTTGATGCCTTCCCCATTGGGTTGATGGCAGGCCTGACAATAGGTGGCATAGAGCTGTTCGCCGTCAGGGCCTGTTTTGGCGGCAGCCGCCCCGGGAGCAGTTTTGTCTTTGGCGCCCGGGGGAACGAGGAACACAGGTACGGGACGTCCTTCCGGCAGGGACGCTTGCTTTAACGACTTTAAATAGGCCACCAGGTAGAGCGCTTCCTGTGTCGCCACTACCTTGCTTTGGGGGTCTTCCAGGAACTCCACCGGTACAGGCACGACCTTATCCGTCCTGGCAGGCTCTTTTTTTATTTCGAACATCCAGGGATAAGCAGGCATGACGGATTCCTTTACCACGGTGCGGGGGTTAAAAAGGTGGGCAAGGTGCCAGTCGTCGGCTGGCTGACGGGCGCCGATATTGCTCAGATCAGGCCCAGTTCGTTCGCTCCCCATCAGGGTAGCCGTATTGCGCCAGAAATCTGTAC
>DASZVM010000180.1:0-7509 GCA_035547295.1 Puia sp.
ACCTGTATCGCCATGCTCATCATGGACAGGCTGGGCATAGGGGGGAGCTTTGCCGAATTCCATCCAGTGGATTTCAAAGAAGATTTTGTACTGGTAGGACATGACGGGCCCCATAATATCGCCATTGCGGAAGGCCGCCCGGTGCTCAGAAGCCTTAAGAAATACCATGGCAAGCCGGGGTTTGGCGCAGGCGTGGAGTTCAAGATCAAGGAAGGGCCTATCACCATGCTCAGCATCAGCTCAACCTACAACGGAAAGTTCAAATTCGTCATCGCCGAGGGCGAATCGGTGGCCGGCCCCATACCTCCTACAGGGAACACGAATACACGAGGCTTTTTTAAGCCCGACGTACGGACCTTCCTGCACCGGTGGATCAAGGAAGGCCCGACCCATCACTTCGCGCTGGGTATCGGTCACCATGCGGAAACGATCCGCAAAATTGCCGCCTACCTGCAAATTGAGGCCGTAATCATCTCCTGACAAATATTTTTCATTCTACAAACAGAAATGCAATGAAAGCAAATGCCAACGACTACTTGCTCATGAAAAAGGCGCTGCTCGTGTTTTGCTCATTCTTATTGCTTAACGGCATACACGCGCAACAAACCAACAGAACTACCGTCACCGGTAGGATCACCTCCACGGAGAACCAACTGCCCATCGCAGGGGCCAGTGTCCTGGAAAAAGGCACCGGCAACGGCGCCAGTACCGACAAGACAGGTCAGTTCACGCTGAACGTATCACGTAATGCCACGCTCGTGATCAGCAACACGGGATTCAGGGAAAAAGAGATACGCGTGGGTGAAAGCCTGACGCTGGAGATCGAGCTCGAACCGCTGGCCCGGCAGTTGAACGATGTCGTCGTCATCGGATATGGAACGCAGAAGAAAAAAGATCTCACCGGCTCCATCGTCAACATCAGCCCCAAAGACCTTACGCAGGGCCCTTCCGCCAGTTTTGACCAGCTGCTGCAGGGAAGGGTGCCTGGGGCCCAGATCACACAGACTTCCGGGGCGCCGGGCGGCAACGTGAATGTGGTCATCCGGGGCATCAGCTCCATCACCGGGGGAAATTCACCACTGTACGTCATCGACGGATACGCCATCGGTACGGGGGGCGGCGGTTCGGACCTCAGCAATTTCAGCTCCAGCTCCTATTCGGCCTCGGGCATAGCTTCCAGCAGCACCGCCAATCGAATCAACCCGCTGAGCACCATCAATCCCGCCGATATTGAATCCATCCAGATATTGAAGGATGCATCGGCCACCGCCATCTATGGTTCGAGAGGGTCCAACGGGGTCGTCATCATCACTACAAAAAGGGGCCGGCTTGGCAAGCCCGTTATCAGCTTCGACCTTTCCGCCGGCATGCAGGAATTGCAAAAGAAGCTGGACCTGCTGAATGCGAGACAATACGCCGAGTTCGTAGCCAATGGACGCGACAATGCCTGGGTGCTCGCCGGCGGCAATGCCAACGACCCTAATAGTGTGCGAAGCACAGCCACCCAGGTAAAGCCACAATTCCGTGATCCGCAGTCGCTGCCTGAAAAAGGCACGGACTGGCAGGACGTTATTTTCAGGAGCGCCCTGGTACAAAACCACCAGGCCTCGGTCAGCGGCGGCTCGAAAGACGTCAAATACTATGTTTCGGGAAATTATTTCGACCAGGATGGGATCATCATCGGTTCGACATTCAAGAAGTTCGCCTTGCGGTCCAACATAGACGCCCGGCTCAGCAATAAATTAAGACTGGGCAGCTCATTCTCAGGCGCCTATTCTTATGGGGATTTTGCCAGGGCGGAAGGCCATCTTCAATACCGCGGCCTGATCTCCGCCGCGCTGGCCAGCGATCCTACCATTCCTGTATATGACTCCACCGGTAAAACCCCGTATTCTGAATTTTCAGACCCCACGGGCATACCGGTGGAAAACCCGGTGGTCATTGCAGCCGAGTTCCTGGACAAGCGGAACAACACGAATATTTTCACCAACAATTTCCTGGAATATGAGATCAGCAAGGGACTCGTATTCAAAACCACCTTCGGCGTAAACTATACCAACGGGGAAACCCGGCTGTGGAAGTCATCGAAGGTAGGGCTTGCCACCAGCAGAACAGGCGTCGCCACAGCCGGGGTAACGGAGACCAAAAGCCTGAACTACCTGAACGAGAATACCCTCAGCTTCAGACGCGTCATACGGGATAAACACGAGATCAATGCGCTGGCGGGCTTCTCCGTTCAAAAGAACAACGACAATATCCTGCAGGCAGGGGCCTCTGACTTCCCCACGGATGAAGTGACCTATATCACTGCCGGCAATGTTACCTCGGGAACCAACTATAACTCGCAATGGTCGATGGTCTCCTGGTTTGCCAGGCTGAATTATGTTTTTGACGGCAAATATCTTTTCACGGGAACTTTACGGCAGGATGGGAGCTCCAGGTTCGGGTCCAATAACAAATGGGGTACTTTCCCGTCATTTTCCGTGGGTTATCGGCTCTCTGACGAAAGCTTCATGAAGGACCTCCGGTTTATCAGCAACCTGAAACTACGGGCCAGCTATGGTATTGCCGGAAATAACCTCATCAGCAATTATGCCAGCCAGGGTTTATTAAGCGTGACCAGGAATGTGAGCAACGGCCAGGTGATATCCGGGATAACTCCATCCAGCCTGGCCAACGACAATCTTACCTGGGAGCAATCGGTCCAGACCAACTATGGCCTCGATCTTTCGCTCTTCGACAACCGGATCAGTTTTACCGCCGATGTGTACAGGAGCCTAAAAAAACATCTGCTGCTGAACGTAAATCTTCCGGCGGCCTCAGGTTTCGGAAGCTCGGTGCAGAACATCGGAGAGCTGGAGAACAAGGGCGTGGAGTTTTCCCTGTACACGGAAAATATCCGGGGCAAGGATTTCCAATGGACCACCAGCTTCAACATCAGCGCCAATAAGAACAAGGTGCTGGCGTTGAACAGCAGCACGGCGCGCATAATGAATTCCGACTACCAGGTGACCGAAGTAGGGAAACCCATTTCAAGCTTTTACCTGCTCCATACAACGGGCGTGTTTATGAGCAAGGACGAGATATCCAAGAGTCCCCTTCAGAACCCGGCGGTGGTTCCGGGTGACCTGAAATTCGAGGATGTTACCAACGATGGTAAAATAACCACGGCGGATAAGAAGATCGTCGGCAGCCCATGGCCGGACTATATCTGGGGCCTCGATAACAGGTTTACCTATAAATCACTCACCCTTAGTGTCAGCGTCAATGCATCTCACGGAAATGATGTGTATTTCCAGGGCGGTGAGATATCCCTGAACGATGCCGGTGTGCAAAATCAGCTGGCTATTATCGATAAACGTTACAAGTCGGCGCAGGATCCCGGCAACGGCGTCCTTCCCAGGGCTATCAGGAACGATTACGCCTTTACGCTGAGCGCAACCTCCAGGTACCTGTTCGACGGGTCTTTCGTAAAGATCCGGGACGTCAATCTATCCTATGCGTTCCCGCAGCGGGTGCTGGATAAGCTCCACATGCAGTCCTTGTCGGTCTTTGGCGATGTCACGAACGTATATACGTTCACCAACTATCCGAGCTATGATCCGGAAGGAAGCATCGGAGGCGACAATATCGCCAAAAGCGGCGTGGACTATTTTGCCTATCCCAACCCCAGGACATTTACCCTTGGTGTAAGAGTATCCTTCTAAATTATTAACCAGGTAAAAAAACGATCATGAAAAAAGCAACCATCGTTTTATCAGTGATAATGACTTTTTGCTCCTGTAAAAAGTTCCTGGACCTCCGGCCGGAGTACCAGATACCTACAGAGAACTTTTACAGCAGCGCAGGCGATTTTGAAACAGCGCTGGTGGGTGTGTACGGCACCTTCCGCGGTTTGTTCAGCAGCAGCGCTATCCTTTATATAGGCGAGCTCACCACGGATAACGCGGAGATCCAATGGTCGTCTCCTTCCGTCAGCGAAATGCAGATGGACCAGAACAATGTAAATGCGACCAATACCTATATCAGCGCTGTCTGGAACACCTGTCTGACCACTATTTCCAGGTGCAACACCATACTGAACCGCATCGATAAGATAGACTTCGATGCGAACCAGAAGAACAGGATAAAGGGGGAAACGCTTTTTCTGAGGTCATTCAGCTATTTCTACATGGTCAGGATATTCGGCAATGTACCTGTGACAGACTTGGAGTTTTCCAGCCCTGAAGGTATTATGTCAGCCGACCTTGCGCTCAAGCCCGCGGCAACTGTTTACGAAAAGATAGTGGCCGACCTGAAAAATGCCGAGACGTTGCTGCCTGCCGCGTTGAACACGGATAAGACCCATGCTTCGCAGGCAACGGTGAAGACCCTGCTGGGAAAAGTATACCTTACCCAGCACGACTATGATAATGCCGCGGCAAAGCTGAAGGAAGTGATCGACTCCAAACAATACGGCCCCCTGAACACTTCCTATAAGAACCTTTTTTCGGCAGGCAACAACAATCTGCCGGAGTCTATCCTGGAGATCGAATATGTGTCCGGGAAAACGATGGGCAACAACTATTCCTATCTCTTTACCCCGGCCATTACCAGCATGGCTATCTTCCAGAACAACCAGCAGGGGGCGGGAAGGATCGTTCCTACCCTCGATATGATGAAAAGCTATGAGCCCAATGATGTCCGCAAGGCTGCCTCGGTAAACGATTCGGTGCAGTTGATCAATGGTTCCAAAACTTATAACAGATATGGCCTCAAATTCGTAGATTTCAAGGCCAGCGATGTCACGGACGGAAGTGTTACGTTCTTCGTGTTGCGTTACGCGGATGTGCTGTTGATGTATGCGGAAGCGCTCAACGAATCCAATCATACGGACGATGCTTTCCCGTATATCAACCTGGTGAGGGAACGGGCCGGCTTATCCGACCTGTCGGGTCTTAGCCAGGACGACCTGCGGCTGGCCCTTGAAAAGGAGAGGAGGGTGGAGTTCCTGGATGAAGGACATCGCTGGTTCGACCTGCTGAGAACGGGAAGGCTGCAAACGGTGATGAACGGTTATTATACCGCCTTGAACCAAACCTTCCGGGTGGAGGATTTCGAGCTTATTTTCCCGATCCCGCAAAATGAGATCGACCTTAATCCGAAAGTAATAAAGCAAAACGATGGGTATTAACAGAACAGCATGAAAAAGATACCGCTCTTCAGATACAGAATGATCGTATGGGGGCTATTGCTTTCCTCTGTCTCTTATGCACAGGATGTGCCTTTACCTTCCGCCACCTCCCTGAAGGGGAAGCCGTTCAATAATATAACGCTCGAAGCTTCTCTCAAGCCGTTCAAGAAAAATGATGCGGCGTCTATACGGCAGGTGGCCAGGGAGATGTTCATCCAATGGCAGTCGTTATTAAGACATGCCGATACGGTCTCCGTGATGCTATGGACAGGGGATGGATCGGAGATCCTGGATTACCGGGGCAGCCTGGGCCAGCCGCTGGAATGGGCCCGTTATATGGGCAACCCCAATACGGATCATGAAGTAGGATCGGGACCAAAGGAATTGTCGCTGCATGAAAGGGCCTATCTGTATATGGACAACCCTCCGGCGTACACATATGGAGACCTGAAATTCATCATCCAAACCCTGAAAGAAACGGGCAGCGCTATAACAGGAAAGCCGGTACGTATCGGCGCGACCTTTGATCCCGGTCCTGAATTCGCCAAATCCGATTTCAAGTACCGAAGACATACGGAGATACTGGGCGGAAGCGCCATGGGACATAGAACGTTCGTCAGCTGCTATTCCCGTCTGCATGCGGATACCATTGCTTATGCCGGTTTCCCCCGGGGCATTCCAGCCAATACGCCCTTTGGCACCTTTTTCGGAAGACAAAGCCAGCATTTTCTCACGGACCTGGGTTATGATTATATCTGGCTCAGCAATGGGTTTGGTTTTGGGGTAGAAGGATGGTCCTCCACGGGCGCCATCTTTAACGGGAAAGGTTTCGAGAAGGATAAGCTTGCGGATACAAGGTCTAAGATCGCTGAGTTCTGGCAGCTTTTCAGAAAGGAGTGCCCTTTGTTCCGCATCGAGACCAGGGGGACCAATCTGTCCGCCGGTACAGACCTTGCGCGCGATGGTGTCGATCTTAAGAGCATCTACAGAGGCGGGTATAATATGCTCCCTCCGCCCAATTCGCCCTGGGCTGCGCTGGATGGCGATTTTGGTCTCGAGATGACGGGCTATATGTCCCGTATGGCCGAGCTGCCGGATGAACGCTATATCTTCCGGTACTATACCCACGATCCCTGGTGGGTAAACAGTCCCTGGCTGGACCGCTATGGTCGCGAGCCCCACGATATCTACCTGCCCATGTCGGTGGCGAGGATCAACGGCGCCGGGGAAATAAAGCTTCCTACCCATCTTAATTTCCTGACCATCGACAACTCCTATGGCGATATGCCCTCACAGGTGCCGGATGAGGTAATCCCCCATATCCTGAAAGCCAGGTACGATGCTCCGACAGCGCCGGGTCCGCTGGTATGGGTTTATCCCTTTGACGAATATCATGATTGGGCTTATACACAGCCGGACAGGATCCCTGAGATCTATTATGGCGACTGGCTGATCCGGCAGGCGATCAACAATGGATTCCCCTTGAATACGGTGATATCGACCACTTCGTTCCAAACGGTATTCAACAGCAAGCCTGACCTGTTCAACGGATCGATCCTTGTCACCATTGTACCTCCTGCGGGCTCGGCGTTGGAAAGAGCATTGATCGGCTACGTGGAAAAGGGCGGCCGGCTGTTGGTATACGGTCCGGCGGACCATGCAGGCAAGGCATTCCTGGACCTGTTGAACCTCGGCAATACCAAACCGCTTGAAGGGGAATTCAGGGTTGAGACGGATATGTCTACCGACAAGCTCGATAAGAAATATCCCATGAACCTCCTTCACGAGTCCCTGTTCTCCGGAGGAGGCATCGCTACACGCATCGGGAACAGTAAGGACCCCTATACAAAGCTTTTTGCATCGGCGGCACAAGGGACGGAGAGGCGGGATATTGCCTGGACGAGAGCGATGCCCGGATGGCAGGGCGGCAAAGTGGCTTATGTGCGCGGCACCAATTCCAGCAGCTTTAAAGGCGGGAAACTGCTGACGCCTCATGATCCGGAAAAATGGTTCACCGGTCCGCTGCTGCTGCGTTATATTTTAAAGTCATTTCATCTGGACTATGGCATTGAAAAGGAAACGCCTGGTATAAAAGATCCGATCCTCACCATCAGCAGAAGCGACAACGGGTTCTTCTTTTCCGGGTATGTACCCAACACGACGGTGCTGCAAAAATTCAAGCTCCCCCAGGGCGCACCTGTGTTCACCGGTCTCGAAACCAGGCTTGAGAACGGTTATTCCACCTATTCCATGCCTACTGCCTGGCATAGGGAGTGCCGTATCTTTGTCGAACAGGCGAAAGGAATACTGTCCTGCAAGGAAGAATACTCAGGTCA
>DASZVM010000181.1:0-3235 GCA_035547295.1 Puia sp.
GTTTAGCAGGAGCACGCGGAACGTAGCCATCAATGACCCTGTGAAGCGCACAGAGGAGCCAGTGGCTAAATCGCATCCCGTGCGGCCGGACAGCATCTCCAACTGGTATATGTTCAACAACCAGCGGCTGGCTGACGTATTCGATCAGCTGTCGGCCATATACAGCGTGAACATCGAATATTCCCGCGAGGACCTCCGGAATATGTATTTTATAGGGCGACTTGAAAAGAGAGACTCATTGCTCGAGATCATACAAGACATAGCACTCCTGAACCATTTGTCCGTAACCAGCCTTAACGGCAAGTACATTATCAAGAAGGGTAAGTAAGCCTTAATCCTCAGGTGCATATTGACATAAATTAAAAACGCCGATCAACGGCGATAAGGGATCTTTTTGCTAACAATCGAAAAAAACTACACGATGAGAAGAGTCTTATCTGCAGCCGGCTCATGGCCAAAGCTGTTTCTCACCTGGATCTTATTGGGAAGCCTCTCTGCGCTGGCGCAGGACAGAACAGGCAGTGTCACAGGCATTGTCCGCAATGATATGGGCGATCCGCTGACAGGGATCTCGGTGCTTGCCACCAACACAGAGACAGGATTATCCTCCGGCACACAAACGGATTCCTCGGGAATTTTTCATTTTTCAAAGCTGCCTGTACAGGGCCGCTATAATTTTGCTTTTACCGGTGTCGGTTTTCAGCAGCAGACCCTTACGGGATATGCTTTAAAAGCAGATGCTTCCACCTCCATCATCGTCAGATTGAAGACGCAGGCGGGGGCGCTGAGCGAGGTGGTGGTGGTTGGCTATGGCACGCAAAAGAAAGCCAATCTTACGGGAGCCGTCGCACAGGTGAGTGGAGATGTGCTGGACAGAAGGTCCATACCCAATCTGACACAAGGGCTGCAGGGCGTTATCCCCAACTTAAACCTGATACCCCCGGACGGTAAACCTATCTCTTCCGCTACTTACAATATAAGAGGCGCTACATCCATCGGTCAGGGTGGTAATGCGCTGGTGCTGATAGACGGCGTGCAGGGCGACCCCAGCCTGCTGAACCCCAATGACGTGGCCAGCGTCACGGTGCTGAAAGATGCTGCTTCTGCGGCTATCTATGGGGCAAGGGCCGCCTTCGGCGTGGTGCTGATCACTACCAAAACGCCTACAAAAGGAAGGGCAACCATCACCTATTCTTCGAATTATTCCATCAAGAGTCCCACGACGGTGCCGGACATCGAATCCAACGGATATAAATACATGCTGATGTTCGATTCTGCCTGGTCGGGCTGGAATGATTACTCCCAGATACCTGCCGGTGTCAACAAGACGCAACCATTCAGCCAGGCCTATCTCAACGAATATGCCAAGCGAAATGCAGACCCCAGCCTGCCAAAGGTGGACGTGGGCAGCAACGGCAACTATGTATACTATGGCAACACCGATTGGTATGACCTGTTGTATAAGAAACACAACGCTGCCATCGATCAGAACCTGTCACTCTCCGGCAGCGCCGGCAAGGCCAGCTATTATGTGACAGGCAGGTATTATGGCCAGGACGGGCTCTTCCGCTATAACTCCGATGACTATCATATGTACAACCTGACGGCAAAAGGGAACATCGAGCTGTTGCCGTGGCTGGATGTCTATAACTATACCCAGTTCACCAGCCGGGGGTATCACAATCCGCTGAATGTGGGTGAAGGCGGTGGCATATGGAGGAATATGGCTGACGAAGCGCACCCTTCTTCCATGCTGTTCAACCCGGATGGAACGCTGACCTTTTCCGCCGCTTATACAGTGGGAGACCTCTGGTATGGCAAGAACGGCATCGATCTCAACAGCCAGGTGATCCGGAATACAACAGGGTTTGTCGCCAAATTCATGAATAATAAGCTGCGTATCAAAGGTGATCTCACCTTTCAGAATACGGACAGCACCCTTAAGCAGAAAAGAGTGCAGGTGCCATATAGCGTCACGCCCGGTGTCATCGCTTATGTGGGAACGACGACCAATGATCTGAAGAGCGCCTCCAACAAGACACAGTATCTTGCCACGAACATCTATGGCGAATATGAGAATACGTTTGGCGGCGACCATTATTTCAAGGCGCTGGTAGGATATAACTATGAGCAATCCACCTTCAACGCGTTCAGCGCACAGCGCAACGGGATCATCAATAAGGATGCCACCGACCTCAACCTGACGGTGGGACAGAACATCACTACAGCCGGTGGTTATGAGAAGTGGGGGATCCTTGGTGGTTTCGGCAGACTGAACTATGCCTTTAAGGACAGGTACCTGGTGGAATTCGATGCCCGTTATGACGGATCGTCTAAATTCCCATCCAATGAGCGGTATGCTTTTTTCCCTTCCGTCTCTGCAGGCTGGCGGGTGACCAAGGAAGCATTCTGGAATATGGATCCCAAGGCTATCTCTGATATAAAGGTCAGGGGGTCTTATGGTTCACTGGGCAATGGCAGCATCGATTCCTATGTATACCAGGAGCTCTTAAAGATCTACCAGTCCGGCCGCATCCTCAACAACGTGCGTCCCCAGTCTACCAGCATGCCCAATGTATTGCCCAACGGGCTTACCTGGGAGAAAGCCACTACCAAGGACCTGGGGCTGGATGTTTCCGCCCTCAACAACCGGCTGACATTCACCGGCGATATCTATGCGCGTATCACGACCAATATGTTCACCGTGGGCAAGACCCTGCCTGCTGTATTTGGGACCACGGTGCCCAAGGGCAACTATGCGGACATGCGTACGACGGGTTGGGAAGCTTCCATTTCCTGGCGTGATCAGTTCAATGTGGCGGGCAAACCCTTGCATTATAGCGTAGGGTTCTGGATGTCCGACAACCAGTCCACCATTACGAGATACAACAATGCCAATAAGCTGCTGACGGACTATTACGAGGGACAGAAGCTGGGTGAGATATGGGGTTACACCAATGACGGGTTCTGGACAGAGGCAGATAATCCTGCTACCAACGGACCTAAGTTTCAGCCCATCTTCAAGGCCTCCAACACGGGTAAATGGCTTCCGGGCGACCTGAAATACAAGGACGTGAACAAGGATAATGTGGTCAACAACGGGGCCAATACGGTGGGGGATCCCGGCGATCTGCGTATCATCGGCAACAGCACGCCCCGCTACAGCTATGGCATCAACCTGAGCGCGGACTGGGAAGGGTTTTTCTTTGGCGCATTTTTCCAGGGGATTGGCAAG
>DASZVM010000182.1:0-7710 GCA_035547295.1 Puia sp.
TGGTTTGTTTAATTACCTTAACAGGGCGCCCCTGATCATCAAGAAAAATATCGGCGTAATCATTCTCTTGTTGAATGTTTTCTTATATTCATCCTTCACTATCGCATTCTTATGTCGGATCAAGGTCAGGAACTCTACGTCGTAGTCCTTTTGGGCATGGTGCTGGCCTTGCTGTTGGTTGGCTTTATCCTTGTTCTGCTATTCGTATACCAAAAAAGACAACACCGCCAGGAGCAACAACTAGCCCGCATGAAACAGGAATACGAACAGGAAGTGCTCCGCAGCCAGCTGGAAATGCAGGAAGCTACCTTCAAGACCATCGCCCAGGAATTACACGACAACATAGGTCAGGTGCTATCCGTAGTTAAGCTATCCTTGTCCATTCTCCCCCTGGAACCCCAGCATCCTGCCTATGAAAGCGTACAGAACAGCCGCCAGATGCTCAACAAGATCATCTATGACATGGCCGATCTCACCAAAAGCCTGCACACTGACCGTATCGCCCAGATAGGGCTCGTGGAAGCTATCCGGTTTGACCTTGAAAGCCTGCGCCGTACAGGCCTGGTAGAGGTGGATTTCAGCGTGGAAGGCTCCGAATATGCATTTGAGAACCAGCGGGCTATCTTCCTTTTCCGCATGTTCCAGGAGATGATAAATAATATTTTAAAACATTCTAAAGCCACTCACGTAAATATTGCGGTAAATTACCGGATTGATAATAAATTTGAGCTGCGGGTAGAGGATGATGGCGTGGGGTTCGATCCGGAGAAAAAACAGGTACAAGCTTCCTCTTCCAGCGGTATAGGCCTGAAAAGTATGACAAATCGTGCCCGCCTCATCGGCGGTGATATCACCATTCAGAGCCAGCCTGGAAAAGGTACCGTTATAAAAGTAGTATTACCCCTGGAAAGGGAAGCTTTATAATTTGCTTATGGCTGCATCGCTTAAGAAAATACAGGTCGGCATTGTCGATGATCATAGTCTTTTAAGAAAGGCGCTGGCTAAACTGATCGATTCCTTCGAGAACTATTCGGTCCTGTTCGAGGGAGACAATGGAAAAGAGATAAAGACGAAGATCACCCAGCACATTATACCCGACATCATCCTCCTGGACGTCAATATGCCGGATATGGATGGATACGAGACGGTACGCTGGCTCCATAAGAACTATCCTCAGATAAAAGTTCTCGCCCTCTCCATGTCCAGTGACGAAAATACCATCATCCGCATGCTCCGGCTGGGCGCCAAAGGCTATATCATGAAAAATATCGAGCCGGAAGAGCTGAAGATAGCCCTGGACTCCATCATGAAAAAAGACTTCTACCTGTCCGAATATATCTCAGGAAAGATCATCAGCGGCCTCCATAAGGACCTGGGCAACCCGGAAGACCCCGTCATCCTCAGCGATAAGGAAAAAGAATTCCTCCGGCTCATCTGCTCGGAGCTTACTTATAAGGATATCGCCGATAAAATGTTCATCAGCCCCCGTACGGTGGACAACTATCGCAATACGCTTTTTGAAAAATTAAAGGTACGCACCCGCGTAGGTCTGGTAATGTTTGCTATTAAGAATAATCTGGCAGAGATCTGAGGCCATCTGATCTGATGGCCGGCAGACCTTGGATCAGCCGGCTTTACTCCTTCGGCCCCTTGATGCGCTGCCCCTTTGTCAGAGTGATCAGTAATGCCGGCAGGAACACAAGGTTCGTCACAGTTGCAATTACCAAGGTCAGCGATGTAAGCCAGCCCAGGGCGAAGATCCCGCCAAAATCGCTAAAGCAAAAGATGACAAAACCCGCGATCAGCACCATGGAAGTATACAGGATGCTGATGCCCGTCTTGTTGATGGTCTCGATCACGGTCTGCTCGGAACTGGTAAGCTGACCGGCAGCCCCCTGTTCCTGTCCGCCCACGCTGCCCTTTGTCCCCGCCGTCTCCTGCTTGTAATTCACAAGAAAGCGGATGGTAATATCGATAGCAATACCCAGGGCAATGCTGAATATGATGACGGTGGACGGTTTTAGCCGGACCCCGGCCCACCCCATGATCCCCGCGGTAATGATCAACGGGATGATATTGGGCACGAGACTGCAAAGCAGGATCCGTATTGATCTGAACAAAAGGAGCATACAGGCGGCTATCAGCACAAAAGCCCATTGAATGCTATCCTTCAGCCCCTTGATGATAAAGCTTGCTCCCTCAAGATAAGTGACGCTCGTACCGGTGAGCTCCACCTTATACCTGGTCGTATCAAACAGACGCTGCGCCCTTTTTTGCAGGTCGTCCAGGATCAGGGGCAGACGGCTGCTGCCCACATCGGCCATGTTCACGCTGATACGCAAACGTTCCTGATCCTTATCTACAAAGCTGTTCAGCAATTTGCTGAGGTTATTGCCCTTGGCTCCGCCCCTGGCTTTGGACGAATCGCCTTCCCCTCCTCCCGTCTTCAGATAGGACGAAAGAAAAGGCAGGTCCATCGAATTCGGCACTCCATAGCTGCTGCTATCCCCTCCATAATAAGACTGACGCACGAATTTCAACCCCTCCACCAGCGATAAAGGACGGGCCATCTCGGGCTGGGCAGCTATGTACTTCGACAACTGATCCACACTATCCAGGGTCTGCAGCATATTGATCCGTAACCCGTTCTTTCTACGGGTATCCACAACGATCTCCAGCGGCATCACCCCTTTGAAATGATGTTCAAAGAACTTCAGGTCCGTATAGATAGGGTCCTTTTGGGGAAGGTCATCAACGATAAAACCCTCTGATCTCAGCCGGAACATACCTGCAACAGCCAGCACGAGGACCACGAGGGTCACACCGTATATAGTCCGCTGATGATGCAGGGTCCAGATCTCCAGCCGCCGTAAAATAGCCGCCAGCCACCTGTTCTCCAGGTAACGCGTGTGTTTTGGCCTGGGCGGGGGCAGATAGCTGAGGACCACGGGAATCATAATAAAGCTTATAAAGAACAGCAGCATGATATTGATACCCGCCACCACGCCAAACTCATTCAGGATCGCGCTTCGCGTCAATGCAAAAACGCCAAACCCGATGGCCGCGGTCAGGTTGCAGAACAGGGTGACGACACCCATCCGCCCGATCATGGTAAGCAAAGCCTCCCGTTTGTCCCCTGTCTCCTTATAGGCCGTATGATACTTGTTAAGAAAATAAATACAGTTGGGTATGCCGATCACCACCATCAGGGTCGGTGTCAGGGCATTCAGCAGGGTGATCTTGTACCCCAGCAGGTCCATGGTCCCGAGACTGAAGATCACACCTACAATCACTACCCCCAGGGACAAAAGCATAGTACCGATGCTGCGGAAGAAAATGAACAGGATGATGGCCGAAAGGAGTACGGATCCCAAAAGGAACCAGGTGGTCTCCCGGGATACTTTCTGTGCCATCACCGTCCTGATAAGCGGCAATCCGCTGAGATGCATATCCAGCCCATACTGCGTTCCAAATGCTTTTACATGCTGTATGATCGCGCTTACGGTGGTAACACGGCGGGGAGAATTGATCACGTCCTTATTCACACGCACAGCCATCAGCCAGGTATTTGTCTCAGCATTGTAAAGCAGCCCCCGATAAAAAGGAAGACCCAGGAACACGGCCTTGCCGCTGTCGATCTCCGCCTGCGTCCGGGGATGCGCTGAAAAAATGGGGACTGCCCGGGGCTTTTCCGTAACAGAGTCCTTTAATAGGTTCACCGCAATCGGAACGCTCAGCACATCATCGACACCAGGTACTTTTTTTAATTCGTTGCCCAGGGTCATATATCCTGAAAAAACGGCCTTTTCGAAGAGCTTATCCGTCTGTACCCCCACCACCAGTAGATTGCCGTCATCCCCGAATTGCTTGCGGAAGTTCAGGTTGGCTATATATTTGGGATTGTCGGTGGGGATGCTGGTGTTGAAGTCATAGCTCAATTTGACCCGGGAAGCATGATAGGCCATAAAGGCGGTGGCCGCCAACAAAAAAACGAGTAAGACGCTACGGAATTTCAATACCAGTCGTGCCAGGGATTCCCACATGGTAAAATATTTTGTAAATCATTATTCGTATACGGGGTAAACCATACCCCGTGCACAAATGCGGTGCGAAGGTCCGGGATTTTACCGGGTTTTCCAGCGCCCGCAGGGAGGATTTAGGACAGTTACGGTTAACTTTGGGCCGATGAGGATCTGGCTTTTTATGAATCTGGCTGTCTTGGGCTGGCTGCACGGCCTGGCCCAGACGCCTCCCATTGGCCATTGGCGGGACCATCTGCCTTATCATCAGGCCATCGCAGTCACCGGCTCGGGTGAAAAAATATACTGCGCCACTCCTTATAGCCTTTTCACTGTCGACAGGACAGACAAAAGCATCGACAGGCTCAGCAAAACAAACGGCCTCAGCAACACGGGTATCAGCACCATCTGTTACGACCCGGGTCCCGGCAAACTGACCGTCGCTTACAACAGCAGCGATATCGACATCCTCTCGGGCGGACAGACATTCAATATCCCGGACATCCGCCTCTCCCCCCGCATCGGCAACAGGACGATCCGTCAGGCCCTGCCCTATAATAATAAGGTATATCTCTCCACAGGCATCGGCATCATCGTCCTGGATGAAGATAAGTATGAAATAAAAGACACCTATGTCATCGGTACGGACGGGGATACCGTTGCCGTAAGCTCGATAGCTACGGATGGGAATTATTTTTACGCCGCTACCACGGAAGGACTGAAACAGGCTTCCGTAAACGCCCCCGACCTGGCGGATTATCATGCCTGGACACTGGCAGACAGCAGCGCAGCCCCTTGCCGCCAGGTGATATCCCTTGATGGTAGGATACTCGCGCTGCGAGGCGATTCCATCTTTTTGGGAAGCGATCTTTTTTACACGGGTACCTGGCATATCAATAGTCTTTCGTCCTCTGAAGATCGTCTGCTGGTGTGCGAAGAGCACCTGGACAGCGGGAGAGTGACGATACTTACAGGATCAGGCCTCACCGAAAGGGTCCTTCAACAGTCCGGAGTTCTTCGTAGTCCCCGTCAGGCCTTCCTTCTGCAGGGAGAGGCATGGGTGGCGGATTCTCTTACAGGATTGACCGCCTGGGGTACTTTCGGCACCTCGCCCGAGGCCTATGTCCCCAATTCGCCTTTTGGACCTGCAACAGGCCCCATGACGGTCTACGAGGACCCTGCCGCAGGACCGGGGACCCCGGGCATCCTTTGGGTCGCATCGGGCGGTGTGGATTCGAACTGGACCGCACTGAACAACCACAACGGGCTCTACCGGATGGACGCAGATGGCTGGACAAACTATAACAGCAATACCTACCCTGCGTTGAACAATATCTTTGATTTTCACGCCATCGCCTGGGATGCCCGTGACACCGCGCTTTGGGCGGGATCCTTCGGAGAAGGCCTCCTGCAGATATCGCCGGGTCCCCGCTTCACGGTCTATGCATCCGGCTCACCCATCGCACCTGCCCTTGATAACCCCACGGCTTACCGTGTCGGCGGTATTGTCTTTGATAAGGATGGAAATGGATGGATGACCAATTATGGCGCTTCCCGTGAGCTCCTGCTAAGACAGCCCGATGGCGGCTGGTATTCTTTTGCCATTCCTTTTGCCCACACGGGAAATGCCGTATCGCAGGTGCTGGCAGACGACTATAAGCAAATATGGATCGCCTCGCCAAAAGGGAATGGGGTCTTTTGCTATAACCCCGGCGCTTCGCTTTCCAGTGTTGCGGATGACCAATGGAAATATTACAGGACGGGAGCCGGCAATGGCAATCTGCCGGATAGCCGTGTCTATTGCCTGGCAAAGGATAAGAGCGGTTTTATATGGATAGGCACAGGCAATGGGATAGGGCTGATACAATGCGCGGGACAGGTCTTCAGCTCAGGCGGCTGTGATGCCATCTGGCCGGTGGTGCAATTCGATGCATTCGCAGGTTATCTTTTCAGCGGTCAGACTGTACAGGCCATCGCAGTGGATGGAGCAGACAGGAAATGGGTTGCCACCCGCAACGGGGTCTGGCTGATCACTCCAGACGCACAAAAGATCGTTTATCATTTTACGGCAGACAGCACCCCATTGCTTAACAACGATGTAAGAAGCATTGCCATCGACCCGCAGACAGGAGAGGTCTTTTTCGCCACGGCAGGAGGTATCTGCTCTTTCCGCGGCACGGCCACGGCAGGAGGCGATCAGAACAGCAATGTCCTGGTATTCCCCAACCCGGTGCCACCAGGTTATACAGGGACCATCGCTGTCCGGGGTCTCGTGGATGGCGCCATTGTCAAGATCACAGCCCCGGACGGCCGCCTTGTCTATCAAACCAATGCGCTGGGAGGACAAGCCGTCTGGGACGGAAAAGACTACCGGGGACGGAAAGTCGCCACCGGCGTCTACCTGGTGCTGATAAGCGATGAAAGCCGTCACGAAAAGGCGTCGGCAAAAATTGTATTTATAGGGAAATAGTATCCATATGCAGCTGCATAAAACAAAAGGAATGGTATTCAGGACGGTGAAATACGGGGACACGAGCCTCATCGTCACGGTGTATACCGAGCTGTTCGGCATCCAGTCCTATATCGTCAGCGGCGTGAGGATCTCCACCAAAAAAGGACCCGGGAAGGCCAACCTTTTCCAACCCTCTGCTATCCTGGACCTGGTGGTCTATCACAACGACCTGAAGCATTTGCAGCGGATCAGGGAGTTCAAATGGGGACACCTTTATAAACACATATTCTTTGACGTTGTAAAAAATGCCGTCGCCCTTTTTATGGTAGAGCTGCTGCAGAAATGTCTGCGACAGCCGGAACCCAACCCGGAGCTTTTTTATTTCATCGAGGACGTTTTTATCCATCTTGATGCTGCGGAAGGACCCGTGCTGGCCAATTACCCGCTGTTCTTCACCCTGCACCTGGCAGGCTTCTTCGGGTTCCGTATAGAGGACACTTATTCTACCCGCAACCCTGTGTTGGACTTACAGGAAGGGATATTCGTAGAAGAGCGCCCCCATCACCTGTATTTCCTGGAAGGGAACTTTGCGTATCTAACGTCCCAGCTGCTGAAGGTAAGACAGCCGGCGGAGCTCGGCGAGCTGTTGCTCAACCAGGACATCCGGCGCCATTTGCTGCACGCCTACCGGGACTTCTATGCCTTGCACATTCCCGAATTCGGGGAAATGAGGACGTTGGGGGTCCTGCAGACGGTCATCGGGGCCTGAGCGGCATTTTGCAATTCCCGGTCAGATGTTATTTTTACACAAACATTCCCATGAAAAGACTATACCCCATTTTGACCCCCTATACATATTATTGTTGATCGTGTTCCGGAGCCAGGCCCAGGAAGCGGGCAATTCCAATGTTGCCGTCCCCGAACACGGGTTCCTCCCCGGGAAAGAATTCAAATATTACCTTCCTGTCGATCATTACGACTTCGGAGGCAGGAGAATGTGGGTCGTAGTGTACGACGATCGGGATAAGCTGCATATCACCAGGCTCGATTGCGCACAGGTGGATATCAACCTTTGCCGGATCAACCGTTGGACATCAGATGAGTCATTGTACATCAGATGAGCCGCTGCGCCCTGGATCCCTTTGTAAACTTCCCATTTTCCATCTCCCCGATGACCACAACCCCCGGCTGCCTGCCCGGCGCAAACTCACCCAGCACGCCTTCCAACTGCAGCGCCTC
>DASZVM010000183.1:0-3799 GCA_035547295.1 Puia sp.
GCCGTGGAAAGGTTCATAAAATTGATACACGCTATCAAAAGGATAAACATAGCTATGGCCGAAAATATATACACATACTGTATGCTGCCGTTGGCCCCCATCTCTGCCGTACGGTTGCTATGTAGATGTATGGAGGTAAGAGGGGTCAGGCTAAACCCAAGATAGCTTCCGCTCTTATACAGTTCATCCAGGCTCTGGTTAAGTATCGACTTGACCAGGGGACCCATGTATTTTTGGATCATCCCCGGCAGCTTGGCTTCCAGTTTGACAGCATCGGCATCATCTTTCAGGAGTACATAGGTATTGAAGTTATGACTCAGCCATTCGTCGGTGGACCGGCTGGACTCCAGTTGCAGCATGGGGATAAAAATGTCATACCTGAAATGGGATTGAGCAGGCATGTCGTGTATAACACCGGTTACTTTATATTGGATGCTGTCATTGATGATAAGGACACGACCCGCCACATTGACATTATTAAAATATTTACGGGCTATCTTCTCCGAGATTACCATTGAGTGGGGCATAGTCAGCGCTGTACGGGGATCACCGGAGATCATCGGCAGAGTAAACACATCGAAGGTGGTAGAGTCGGTGTAAGTCACACTCTCCTCCCGGATATTCTGGTCGCCTTTACGTATCAGCAGGGGACTGGCATAACGGAATCGGGTGTATTGTTTTACTTCCGGATAGTCCTGCAGCATGGACGGACCTGCCAGAGGGGGCGCCACTGCCAGGAAATTGTGATAGCCGCCAAAGTTGATCTCGGCGTCCAGGCGATAGATCCTGTCGGCCTTTTTATTCCACCGGTCGTAGCTCAGCTCATCGACGACGTAGAGGACTATCAGGAGACAGGTGGCCAGGCCAACGGCCAGACCAATAATATTGATGGCCGAGAACCCTTTGTTTCTCCATAAGTTGCGCAGTGCAGTCTTAAAGTAGTTGCGGAACATAGACAAAGGTTGTCACCCTATGACGCACATGTTCCCGAAAAAGTTACAACCTACCTCCCCGGCAAGGGTACCACCGGCAGACTCTCATTCCCCGCCTCCGACACGGCCTGTACCGCAAAAAAATAATTGTCCTTGGAATAGGGCACTTCGATAGCCGTGTCCGTCGTATAGGTCTTGCGCTGCCACATCGGGCTCGTCGTCTCCCTCATAAGCAGGTAATACCCCTTGGGATGACCATAGGCAGGAGCCTTCCAGGCCAGCGACGTGCTGTTGGTCAAACCCCGGACTTCCACCCTCACATCACCGGGCATCCCGGGCGCCTTGGCCAGGTTAGCAAGATTAGCCAGGTTGAGGGCCGTATTCTTCCGGAGATATTCAAAGTCCATAAATTCCGGCAGATCGCCATAAACAACACCCTTTTCTGTCCGCACATCCTGGTGCTGGTGGTTGAAATTCTCATTCATCTCGGTGATACGCACCGCGGCATAACCATTATCCACATAGGGAGCATGATCGCCCCCCCGGAGAAAACGGTCGTTGCGGTAGATCATCATCACCTGAAGATTGTCCACATAACGCTCGCCCGTTTCTTTCACATAACGGGCCAGTTGCCGTGCCATCCCGTCATTCTCCAGACCCAGCTGACGTATGTTCTTTGCCTGTTTGTCCAGCTCATAGGCAGGAAGACCTTCGCTGAATACCCGCACCTGCGTATTGTTGATGATATTGGTCTGGTTGCTGTTGTTGCTGCCGATGATATCGTTGTTCAGCACGGCTTCTATATTCCATCCCTCGGCCTTTGCCTTCTTTGCCATATAGGTAGAACCCAGCAGACCCTGCTCTTCTCCGCTGACGGTGACAAAAATAATGGTGGCGGGAAAAGCGTGCCGGCTCATGACACGGGCGCATTCTATCACGGCCGCACTGCCGCTGCCGTCGTCGTTGGCGCCAGGGGCCTCGTTCACACCATCCATGACATCCGTACGCCGGCTGTCGAGATGCCCGCTGATGATAAAGATGCGGCTGTCATTGGGATCCGTCCCTTTCAGGGTGGCGACGGTATTACCCAGGTTGATATTATTTTTCACCCGCTTGCCGTCGGCGGCATAAGTGGTGGTGTCTACAAAGGCGGTGAGACGTCCGTCCGAACCGGCGGCAAATTGCCTGAACTTTGCCAGTACCCAGTTGCGGGCCGCGCCGATGCCTGTTTTACTGTCCGTGGTGGAGCTTACGGTACTACGGGTCTTGAATGCGACCATGGTCCGGATAAAGGACTGGAGACTGTCCGCATTCACCTCTTTGACCATACTTTCGATCTCGGGGTCTCTCATGACGACGGTCTGGGCATGTGCAGCGCAACACATGAGCATCGCACCGGCAAATAAATACTTCTTCATCCTTAAAAATAGCAAAAACCCGGCGGTTAGCCGGGTCCTTCACGTGTGACTGTAGTATACTCATTTAAAAGTTAGTTCCACATCTCCGCTGCTGTTATGGACCTTCACGGGGATCCCGCCTCCATTCAGCGTTCCATCGATATGTTTCTCATCGGACTCGCCTTTGAAATTCGTAAGAGAGCTCACCTTGATCCTATCCGCGGATATCTGCAGGTCCAGCCCTTTGCCCTGGGGCAGCTGCATGGTCACATTCCCGCTGGAATTGGTCACCTCAAGATATTTGCCCAGGTCCTTAAAACCCACGTTGATATCCCCACCGCTGGTGGAAGCGTTCAGACTGCAGGTAAGATCCGACATCCGTATGTTACCACCGGAGGTCCGGGCCTGTAATTCCCCATCGATCTCCTCTCCCCGTACGTTCCCGCCGGAAGTGCTGGCCCTGATGGTACCTTTTAATAGACGAAGCCGTAGATCGCCGCCGGAGGTCGACAAACGCTGGGAGCCTTCGCAATGAGTGGCTTCGATATTGCCGCCGCTGGTGCTCAGGTCGATATCCTGTTTGGAGTCCGAAATATTGATATTCCCGCCGGAAGTCCGCCCCATGATCTTACCCGTCAGCTGGTCAATGTCCAGGTTACCCCCGCTGGTCCTGAAATCCTGGACTGCCCCGGAAAGCTTTTTCAGGGTAATATTACCCCCGCTGGTCCTCAGGGAGGTGGTTACGGCCTCGGGAACATAGATCTTAAAAGATACGCTCAGGCTCTTGTTCCAGTTGATATTCCGCTTGGGGTGGACAATGGCCTTCAATTGGTGGTTGTCGGTACTGATGGTAAGATCGAACTGCTCGTCCAGCCGGCGCTTGATCTCCTCATTATTAAGGTCTTCACCCCGATTGCCCCGGACAAAGACTTCCAGTCTGGCCTCTGCATCCGCCACACCTGTGACGGAGATATTTCCTCCGGAAGTCTCCGCATTTACGGACTGAATGGACAGACCGGAAAGGGACTTTTGTATATAAGCCGAACTACGTCCCGGCTGAGCTGTTACGGTCAGGATCGGTAAGCCACAAATTAGTAGTAGGGTAAATTTTTTCATGTCAGCAACATTTATTTATCTAAAGTACACCCACTCTATCAAAATGTTGCATCCATCCCTGAAAATTCCCTATTCGTCCACTCGCCCTACGTTCGTTCTCCCATTATGATAATGAATGCTATACCCGGGTTTTTTGATAAATTTCTTACTGAATTTTTGCTGCAGTTCATCCGGCTGCCTCTTCCCATTGACATAAAAATCGGAATCATCCAGGATAATGGAGGTAATGCTTTTTTTATCCGGGACCAATCCTTCTTTTACCAATTCGGGCATCAGGCTTTCCACCAGTAACCTGTCCTCTTCGGCCTGCTTCTTGTCGCGGATAGCCTGTTCCTTATCACGCTCAGCTTGTTC
>DASZVM010000184.1:0-6739 GCA_035547295.1 Puia sp.
CATTGAAAATACTCAAAAAATTAGTATTTTCGAAAAAAAATATGCCCATCTTCACCATCGGCCACGGCACCCGTCCTATTCAGGAACTGCTGGACCTGCTAAGGAAATACAACATCGGCTACCTCGCCGACGTCCGAACACAGCCCTATTCAAAATTCAATCCCCAATATAACCGTGAGTCCCTTCATCGCAGCCTCCGTCAGCAAAACATCAGGTACGTCTACCTCGGCGACACCCTGGGAGGCCGGCCGCACGATCCATCCTGTCACGACATCACGGGCAAAGTAGATTATAACCTCATCCGTCAACAGGACTTTTTCAAAAAAGGCATCGAAAGATTGAAGTCCGCCCATCACCAGGAATTAAACGTCACCCTGCTATGCAGCGAACGCAAACCCGAACTATGTCACAGAAGCAAACTCATCGGCCGGACATTGTATGAAGAAAATATACCCGTGCTGCACATCGATGAGAATGGAGACTTGAAAAGCCAAAACACCCTAAGCATAAACCCTTACCTTCTTTAGAAACCCCTTACCTGGTAAAATACCTTTTTGCCTGTCCCGTTTACCCTTATAGCCCGAATACCCTGAAACCGTATTGCATGCCCATCTATTCCGTCAAACCTGCCCTTCTGGCACTCCTGCTGGTATCAGCCGCATGCGATCCTACCACCGCACAATTGCCGGGTCTGAAGTTCGAGCATCTCGACATAGATGACGGCCTCTCCCAAAACAACGTTCTCAACGTCCTCCAGGACAGCCGTGGTTTTATATGGTTCGGCACCCGTGACGGTCTCAACAAATACGACGGCTACCAGATCAGCATCTACCGCAACGAACCAGGGAACAAAACCAGCATCAGCAATAATTTTATCACCGGCATCATAGAAGACCACCGCGGCTATATCTGGGTCGCCACCCGGGGAGGAGGCCTTTGCAGGTATGACCGCGCCACCGACCAGTTCACGACTTTTAGAAAAGAATCAGGCACCCCCACCATCCCCAGCGATGTCATCACAAGCCTCGTCGAGGACGATAAAGGCAATCTCTGGGTCGGCACCGAAGACCAGGGCGTCCTCTACTTCCTGCCCGACAGCCGGCGTTGCTATCAGTATGTCCATCGTGACGGGGATCCCGCCAGTCTCAGCTGCGACTATGTCCGCGAGGTTTTTATCGACAGCCGAAAGAACGTCTGGCTGGGCACTTATGGCAACGGTCTCGACATGTTGGATAAAAAGACAGGAGCCTTTATCCATTTCGCTCACCGGGACGAAGACCCTCTCTCTCTTTGTAGCAATAAAGTGCTCACCCTGTATGAGGACAGCCGGCAGCGTCTCTGGGTAGGCACGGACGGCGGAGGACTGGACAGGATGGACCATCCCGGCGCTGGCAATAGCTTTCAGCATTTCAGACACGTTGCCGGCGATAAAAAAGGACTTTCCGGCAATGTCGTATATGGCATGGGTGAAGATTCCCGGCGACGCCTATGGATAGGACTGGAAAATGCCGGCATCGATATCTACGACCCCGACAGCGATACTTTTCAGCATTATCTCCACGACGACATCGACCCTACGAGCCTCAGCAATAACTCCGTTCATACAGCCTATAAGGACAATGTGGGAAATATGTGGGTGGGCACTTTTGCCGGCGGCATGAACATCTATAAAAAATATTCCAGCCATTTCATACACTTCCGGCATACGCTCGACCCCGCGAGCCTTAGCAACAACAATGTGCTCAGCATCTCCGAAAGCTCGGACAAAAAGCTCTGGATCGGCACCGATGGCGGAGGGCTCGATCGCTTCGATCCGGCCACCGGCACTTTCCGGCACTACCTCCACCAGGAAGGCAATCCCCGCAGCATCTGTGGCAATTACGTGCTCTGCTCCCTGGAAGATAAAAAAGGCAATATCTGGGTAGGCACCTGGGCGGACGGTATCACGGTATTCCGTCCAAAAGAGAATACATACCGGCATTTCCGGCATGACCCGAACAACCCTGGTTCCCTTAGCAATAACAACGCCTATGCCATCCATGAAGACCGTGAAGGTAACATCTGGGTCGGCACATATGGCAATGGCCTGGACCTCTATCATCCCGCCACAGGCACCTTCAGCCACTATTCCTATGACGACAAAGACCCCGAATATGTCAACAGCCGTAAGATCCATTCCATTTTCGAGGACAGGGAGGGCGGTCTCTGGCTGGGCACGGATGGAGGAGGGCTGAACTATTTTGATAAAAAGACCCACCGGTTCAACCGGTATATACACCAGGATGGACACAATAGCATCTCCGACAACCGGGTCTTTGAAATATACGAGGACGGAACAGGGAATTTTTGGATAGGCACGATGAATGGCCTGAACTATTTCGACAGACAGACCCGCGAATTTCGTGTATACACCACTGCTGACGGTCTTCCCAACAATGTCATCTATGGCATCCTCCCGGGCAGCAAGGACCAACTGTGGATCAGCACCAATAAAGGGGTATGTCTTTTCAATACGGCGACCCGGAAGATCAAAAGCTTTGGCACTTCCGATGGATTGCAGAGCTATGAGTTCAAGGAACATGCTTATTGCAGAAGCAGCAGCGGCGCCCTCTACTTTGGCGGTGTCAACGGCTTTAACCAGTTCTACCCCGACAGTATAAAAGAACAGGCCTCCGAGCCTCCCCTGCTGATCACAGGCTTTAAGATATTTAATAAAGATGTGCCCATCGCAAAGGACAGCACCGATCCTTCTCCCCTGAAAAAAGCTATCACCGAAACCACGGAGATCACCCTGCCCTATGCCAGCTCCGTGTTCACTATCGAATTTGCCTCCATCAACTTCAGCGCGAAGGAAAGGAGACAATATACCTATATGCTGGATGGCTTTGACAAGACCTGGAACTTTGTTGGCCCCAAGCGCACAGCCACCTATACCAACCTGGATCCCGGGGAATATACATTCATGGTAAAAGGCATGGATTATGAAGGGAAATGGTCGCCCCGTATGGCTACGATCCGGATCATCATCACACCTCCGGTCTGGATGACCTGGTGGTTCAGGATAAGCGTAGCGCTCCTGTTGACAGGTGTGATCTTTACGCTCTACCTGCTGCGCATCAAAGATATAAAAGCCAGACAGCGAAGGTTGGAAAGCCTGGTGCGGGAACGTACGCAACAGCTGGCAAGGGCCATGGAAGAAGAACGGAAGTCTCATCTGAATGAAGTAACGGCCAGACGGGAAGCAGAAGAGGCCAATAAGGCCAAGAGCATTTTCCTGGCCAACATGAGCCATGAGATCCGAACGCCCATGAATGGCATGATAGGAATGGCGGCCTTGTTGGCCCAGACGCCCCTCGATACCGAGCAACGCAGCTATGCGGAGACGATACAAAACTGCGGTGAGACCCTGCTCACGGTCATCAATGATATACTGGATTTCTCCAAGATAGAGTCGGGAAAGATGGAGCTGGACGAAAAGGAGATAGATCTGCGCGGCTGTATAAAGGAAGTGCTGGACATATTCAGTATCAAAGCGGCACAGGCCGGTCTCCGGCTGGAATGCGATATCGGCAAGGCCATTCCTCCCTCCATCGTGGCGGACGGCGGCCGTCTGCGTCAGGTGCTGATCAACCTCGTAGGTAATGCTATCAAATTTACCCATCAGGGAGAGGTGCGTGTCCGCGCCTTCCTTGTCGGTGAAGCCGCGCCGGGAGAGCTGGAAATAGGCTTTGAGGTCATTGACACCGGCATCGGCATACCGCACAGCAAGCTGGATCATTTATTCAAGGCATTCTCACAGGTGGATTCTTCCATCACCCGCAAATATGGCGGTACAGGTCTGGGCCTGGTCATCTGTGACAAGCTGATCCAACTGATGGGCGGCAGGATAAGCGTAAAAAGCCAGCCCGGCAAAGGTTCGGAGTTCAGCTGGACTATCCTCTGCCGCCCGGGAACCCATATAATAAAAGAGGCTGAGATCACCGCGCCCGCAACGCTGCCTGCCAACCTTGCTGAGAAATACCCTTTGCAGATACTCGTGGCAGAGGATAATCCCATCAATCAGCAGCTGGCCCTGGTGATATTGAGCAAAATGGGCTATAGCCCGGAGTTTGTTGAAAACGGCAATGGCGTACTGTACAAGCTGCAGGAAAAAAAGTTCGACCTCATCCTCATGGACATCCAGATGCCCGAAATGGACGGATTGGAAGCCACGCGTATTATCCGCAACAGCAACGGCCCGCAGCCGGCGATCATTGCAATGACCGCCAATGCCATGGTAGGCGATAAAGAGGAATGTCTCGCGGTAGGCATGAATGACTACCTTTCCAAGCCCGTCAACCTGGAAGAATTGATCTCCATACTGGAAAAATGGGGCAGGCTGATCAATGCAGACCCCGCTCGGACACTACTTCATAATGCCTCACCCGTTGCTCGTAAGTAAGCATCATGCCCTTTACGACACCCGGCACGACAGCCTTTTCCGGATCATCACCCGCAAACTTTTTGATGGCATCCATCGACTCCCAGATGGTGACGATGAGGAATTCCACTCCGTCCCCGGTACTGCGCCGTAAGATCGAAGCCTTGACGAACCCCGAAATAGCGGATATAAGAGGAAACGTTTCCGTCTCCAGATGACGGATGTAATTATTCGCCTCACCCCGCTTAGCCAGCCCTTTCCAATGACGTTGTATCATGTAGCTCGAATTTTAATTCGTAAAGTGGTTTTCCAAATGCTTCGGAAGCCTTTTCTTCCGTAAGCACAAATCCATATCGTTTATATAGGGCGGCAGCCACCTGCTGCTCATGGGTGGTCCAGAGATAGCTGCTGCGATAGCCTGTTCTCAGAAGATACTCCATATAAAGATCCATCAGCCGCCGGCCAAGCCCCATCCCCCTGTATTCCGGCTCCAGGATAAAATAACGCAGCTGCGCGGCATCCCTCTCGCGGTGCATCAGCAGCAGGAAACCCACTATCCGTCCCTGGTGCTCGCAGATCCATACCCTGTCCTTTATGGGGTCGTACTGACCGTAGAACTCACATAATCCCTTTGCAACATAGGTTTCAAATGCAATCCCAAATGCGTATTCCTCTCCGTACAATCTGCCATGCATATGTACGATATATCCGATATCCCCCGGTCGCAGATCCGTCCTTATTGTAATATCACTCTTTTCCATAATTAACGATTATCCTTTTTATTTCATTCATGTGATGTACTAATTTTTCCCTGTCCCCAGTCGGCAGGGGAGCCAGCATTCCCTCCACCTGGGCGATGGAAGCCTGGTTCAAAGCCTCGAATGCCGTACGGCCCTTTGCCGTAAGAAAGATATGCTGCACACGGCCATCCTCGGTGGAACGCTTACGGACGATCAGCTGCTGACGGGTAAACTGCTCCAGTATCCGGCTGAGATACCCTTTGTCGATACCCAGCATGATCGTGATCTCTCCCGCCTGGATACCTTCCCGGTGATACAGCTCGTACAATATCCGCGCTTCCGGAAGACTAAAGGAGCTTTCCAGGATAACATCATCCAGCAAGCCGATGACACCAGTGTACCATCTGTTGAAAGCTCGTATCTCTTCAATGATTGTCCGCTTCATACATGTAAGATAAACAAATTAGTTGACAAAATCAACTAATATCTCTGAAGCAATACGACAGCGTCTGCACAGCCTTTTTGATCTTTTCTTCGGAGAAGCCGGCTTCATTCACGAGTTGCCGGAAGTAAGCCGCCCCTATTTTATGCACAAGCTTTGTCATGAGACAGAGGCTTCGGATGTACATACGGATATGGAAGATGGAATGGATAACTTCCTCGTCATCGATGCCCGCAGCCATGAGAGCTTTACCAGGGAGCATATCCCCGGCGCCATCAATATTCCTCATAAGCATATGAACCTGGAGACCACTGCTTTTTTACCAAAGGATAAAGTGATGGTGGTCTATTGCGACGGCATCGGGTGTAATGCTTCTACAGATGGACATCCCTCTCCCGGAAACATTATTCCTGCAAACCGGCGCTACACCTGATCTGTGCACTATCTTCCAACAAACAGGCTGGCGGAAAACCGTGGAGCGTTATGGAGGACAAAGCCTTCCCGTCCGTCCTGAACCATCCATTATCCGGCAAGCCACAGCCATCCTTGATAAGACGGTTCCCTTCGACACTTCTCCCAGCCTGCTTTATGCACGGGTCGATGGTGTCATGCGTAAAGATATCTTTACCCTGATGGAGCTGGAGTTGGTGGAACCCAGCCTGTTTATCAACAACAATCCAATGGCCATCCGGCAATTCGTCTATTTCTTCAACAGCTCTTTCACGGCCGCGGCTATCTGTTGATCATGACCTGCCGAAAGGACATCCGGCTCATTACGTACGGGTATGTCAGGCTCCAGTTGATGCCCCTCTTCGAAGTATCCTTCCATTGTCCGCCATCCGCCCATAGGCATTCCAAATACGAGCCCCGGATCGATCTGCGTCTCCCACCAGACAAAGGTACCCGTCCCCGGTACCGACATGCCCAGGGTCTTACCGGCATTCTTCGCCTTGTAGGCCGCGGGGAAAAGATGTGCATCGGAGTAATTGGACTCGCCTATCAGCACGATGGACGGCTTCACCCATTTGTCGAATGGCTCCGAGCCTACATATTGACCATGGGGGATGACATCGAAATATTTTTTACCGCTGAGGAAATCCGACAGCTGCTCATGGATATTCCCACCACCGTTGAAGC
>DASZVM010000185.1:0-2600 GCA_035547295.1 Puia sp.
CAGGGCCTTCAGCAGGGGCGCCGCGTCATGATAGCTGATGGGCAGCACAGGGATCTTCAGGATAGTGGTGACGTCCTTGCGGTCCAGCCGTTTGGCATCTTTTGTGGCGCCGATCCCCGGCGTCAGCGGGTCGCCGGGATAAACAGGCATGTCCATGACAGACCCTCGCTGGACACCATATTCATTTTTGAAAGCTCCTTTGGGATATACATCGCCCTGGTAATACCCATCGTCCATCGGGTCGGAATAGATGATACACCCGATGGCGCCATGCTCCTGCGCTACTTTTGGTTTGATGCCACGCCAGGAATGACCATATTTGGCGATGACGATCTTTCCTTTTACAGAGATGCCCATTCTTTCCAGCTGATCGTAATCGTCCGGTATCCCATAGTTTACAAAGACCAGCTCGCCCGTGACGTCCCCATCCGGGGACCAGCAGTTATAGGTAGGCAGCTGTTCGCGGGTTTGTCCGGAAGTGGCATCCTCTTTCAGAGGTGGTTCTGCCAGTACCGCCTTATAAGCGACAGGCCCTGTCATTTCCAGGAGACGTTCTTTCGGCGTAGGGAACAAGACGTAAAAGGTCTCCATCTGAACGTCATAGCCCCAGCCTTTGAACTGGTTGTAGATAAAGTCCGCCACCGCCTTTCCGCCCGGTGACCCTACATGGTGAGGATGTGCGGACATGATCTTCATAAAGCTGTCCACGTGGGAGGCTTTCAGATAGCTGTCGAACTGTGTTTCTTTTGCGAGCTCTTCTTTTGCGGCGGATTCGCTAAAGCCCGCCAGTGGTTTGGTCTGCGACCAGGTCAGGGACGCCAGTAGCATTGCACCGGCAGTCAAAAGGTATTTTCTCATGTTTATCGTTTTTTTAGATCGTACCCCCCGGCAATGGGTTCACCGGACGTTTGAGATATTGACTATAGTCGGGTAGAATGATCTCGTAATCTTCGTACATCAGTGGAGAGGTCAGCAGGAAGTCCGCTGTGGCCCGGTTGTTGGCGATGGGAATGTTCCAGGTAACGCCCAGACGAAGCAAAGCCTTGATGTCCGGGTCATGGGGCTGCGCTTCCATGGGGTCCCAGAAAAAGATGAGCACATCGAGCTTGCCCTCCGCGATGCTGGCCCCTATCTGCTGGTCGCCGCCTAACGGACCGCTGAGGAATTTGCTGACCGACTGCCCCAAAGCCTTCTCCAGCATGGTTCCCGTGGTACCGGTGCCATACAGACGGTGCCGGGCCAGTGCCGCCTTGTTATATACAGCCCATTCGATCAGTTCGCCCTTTTTGTTGTCGTGTGCCACCAGGGCGATTCGTTTGAAGGCGTCCATTTTCCGGAGATTCGTTTGCATGCATGTTAGTTTATAGAAGAAGCAAGGTAATCCCGTTTTAAGAAGATTATAACAAGTATAAAGAAATTTTTGAGTTAAACCCTTCGTTTTTTGATAGGTCCGTACGTGTGATCTGAGTTATCGGCATGGAATTTGTGAAACGCAAGCTCCTTTGATGAAGTTACTAACCCATTGTCATGAAGATATGTTGCTGGCTTATCGTCATTACTTTTTGCTGTTGCCTCACCGTTAGGTCGCAACAGACAGGGGAGCCTGCGGACAGTAGCATAAAGCAAGTGACGGCTATGGAAGACGGCAGGATGTTTACAAACTTTACCGCTGCGATCCGGGACATCAATAAAGTATCGTTACAATGGGATGTCGACAGTGCCGGGGATGGGGATTATTTTATTATCGAGCGTGGGACGGACGGAGAGCATTTTGAGACCATCGGTGCATTGAGGAAGACAGGGAACACCAATCATTATGAATTAACCGACCTCGCACCGCCCAATGGCATCGATCACTACCGGGTCAGATACGCCGGCCAGAATGGAAAACAGATTTACTCCAGATCAGTTCAACTAAGTCTTTCCGGGGATGTAGACTTCAAGTTTTACCCCAATCCCGTAGATAAGCTATTTATTATCCGCACTGAACACTCCATCGAGATACAGGTGATCGATGCCATCGGTTCCATTCGTCTTTACAAACGATTACAGCCTGGAATACAAGTGATTAACGCTTCCGCGCTGGAAAGAGGGATTTACGTTTTACGAGTTGCTGATAAAGAGAGCAATAGGATTGTTTCAAGCCAGTTGGTGAAGAATTAACAAGTGATTAAAAAAAGATTACCGGAAAATGGTATTGCAGATTTGATTTGAATCCGCTACCTTTATCTTGGTTTTTCATAGGATATTGGATTTTAAAACGGGGTTGAATTTCTATTCAGACCCCTTTTTTGTGCCCGCTGGTCGCAGCACGAAAAAGCCCCGATAAACATCGGGGCCGGTACTTACTAACACAATTAAAACTCTAATTATTTTATTTACGCGCTCTGCATTTCTTTCACTTTCTCACGGATCTTATTCTCGATCTCCGTAGCCAGCTCAGGATTATCATGCAACAGCTGCTTTACCGTATCCCGCCCTTGTCCCAGCTTATCGCTGCCATAGCTGAACCAGCTGCCGCTTTTCTGTACGATACCAAGCTCTACGCCCATATCGATGATCTCTCCCATCTTTGAAACGCCTTCTCCAAAGACAATATC
>DASZVM010000186.1:0-5696 GCA_035547295.1 Puia sp.
GGCAAGGAACTCCCATCCGTCCATGGCCGGCATGTTTATGTCCAGAAAAATGAGGTCGGGATGAGGACAATCCGGCACGTTCTCGTATTTCCCTTTGTGCATGAGGAAATCCAGTGCGTCCTGACCGCTCTGTACGATCTGTATATGCCTGGCGCAGTCCACCTGCTCAAGGGTTATCCTGTTGAGGAAATTCGTAGGCTCATCATCGTCGATGAGAAGGATGCAGTTCAGTTTTTTCTTCATGGCAAGTAGGTAGTATGGTGATCTAAATTAAGGTAATCCTTTTTGGAATGCAAGAAAACGCCACAGGCGTTTTGCCCGAAGGGCCATCATTAGCCGTCTGCCGGAGTTGGGTAAATTTGTTTCTAACCCTGCTCCGGCAGGCAATTCACCAATCGTTAACGGGCAAAAGGCCTGGAAAATTTGTATTTTTGCACCGTTAAAAGTAGTTCATTCCATGGCCGAAATGCGTTTCAAGGATGAGATAGTAGTCCGGGATATTATTGATACTGCCAGGACCCTCTTCAAAAAGACGGGGTTTAAAAAAACGACCATGGGCGACATCGCCCGGAGTCTGGGCAAGGCAAAAAGCTCCCTTTATTATTATTATCCCAGCAAAGAGGATATTTTCGAAGCCGTCCTGCACGCCGAAATGGACGAGCTACTGGACCAGATCCACCAATCCATCAGCCAGGCCTCCACCTCGAAGGAAAAGCTCATCAACTACTGCCGGTGCCGGCTGAACAAACTGAGCCAGCTATACAATCTCAGCGATGCCCTGAAAAGCGAAATCGCAGAGCTGCATTGCGTTATGGCGGATCTGAAAAGCAAATTCGACACCACCCATGTGGAGCTTATAAAAGGCATACTGGAAGAAGGCATCCATAATGGGGAGTTCAAAAAGCTCAACATCGACAACATCGAGCTGGTAGCCTATATCATGGTCAGCAGTTTCCGGGGCCTTGCCATGCCGCTGATGGTGCCGGGTATACAATGTCCCCGGCTGGACCTCCAGATCGACAGCATCGTAGACATCATGGTCGAGGGGATAGGACGATAGCGCAACGCTCTACCCACCGGCGGAACCCTCCCACCCTGCCATACAGGAGATTGAAAAGCCCTATCCCGGTCAGTCCGCAAAGAATGCCGGCAAGCACATCCAGCACGTAATGGTGACTGCTATATACCGCGGCAAACCAGATGCCCGTCATAATAATCCCGAAAAGGAGATTGATCCATCCCTGTTTTGTACGAATACCATGATATAATACGATCAACGGATAACTTGCATGCAGGGAAGGCATGGCCGCAAATACATTGGAGCTTTTTGCATACAAACCGGCAAACACATGTACATGCAGCAGGCTGTCAAAACGTCCCAGGCCCGCCGTGTTGCCCGGCGTGTGCGGGTTGAACCCAAATCCATATTGCTGCACATACCAGGGCGGCGCAGCCGGATAAACATAATAGATGACAAAGCCCAGCAGGTTCACCAGGAGAAAGGTCAGGGAAAACCGCATAAAAGCATTCTTGTCCTTATAAAAGAGATAACCCGCAAAGGCCAGCGGTACAGGGATCCAGCAGAGGTAGAAGATACCCGCGAGAATGTCGAGCAATGGGGTGGTGTGGGTCTGCCAGAATTCGTTGGGTGTGTGGCCATTCCTCCCAAAAAGGGTTTTCTCCGCCCGGTAGATGCTTTCGATATGCACGATATTGTACCGGTAATTCGGAAATGCCTTCATGGAGTCGAAGATGATCCAGAATACGATAAAGATGGAAAAGCCAAGGATAAACCGGCGGGTGGGTCCCGAAAGATAAAATAGCACATTGAACAATCCCACCAGAAAGACCTGGTCCCCTTTAAAACCGATGAGCCAGGCCGCCAGAAGCAGATAGGCCGCAGATATCGCAGTGACTGTTAGTATGGTCTTATAGCTGAGAGGCGTCCTCGACGAGGCGACGCTGGTTGAATCCATTCCACTAAATTTTTACACGTTCCAGAAGCTCTTTACCATTATCCGGGTCGATCCCCCTGAATTCAAGGTATTCGACATTGGGCGACCAGAAGGAGCCGCCCGGGTTGATCTTGATAAAGACCCTGTTCAGTAAGATTTGTTTGTTGCCAATGGTCACATAGACATGGTGCAGGTTGTCCGCCGGGGATTTCCGGAGATACATGGCTATTTTCCTGTAAGATACGAAATGCAGCTCATAGGCATCGTTGCCCACCGGCCGGGACTTGATGCCATAGGCAAAATGCCGTTGTATCCAGGAAAGTTCCTGGCGTTGCTTCTGCTCTGTGTACCGGATCCAGAGCACATGCACGGGATCATCCGGATCAGGCACCCCATTCTTCTCATTGAGCTCGCAAATGATGGTATTGATATTCGGCGTACGCTGCAGATAAAATAAGGAATTGCTTCTATGGGGAGGGATGGGAAAGCTGTCCACAACCGTATTAGCCGTAATGGCGGGAGGAGGTACAGGCCCCGCGGTCCTTTGTCTCTGCGCATAAGCGGTGGGGACAGTGGCAGACAACAACAACAGCAGCCAAAGGAACATGCTGGCTTTCTTCGTCGTGGTATTCGGCTTGGTCGTCTGTTGCGTCTGGTCCTGTTCCTCCAGGGCCTTCTTCGCGTCCCGCAGACGCCCGATGGCCGTGGCATTGGCCAGAACAGCCATCACAGTTATAGGGATCGTAAAGATGGAAATGGTCTCGAATATGGGGAAGGATGAATGTGGTACATGCACCTTATAATTGCCTCCCATCCATTTGCTGGCAATGCCGCAGGCAAGGGCCGATACGCCGATGAGGATGACCCTCTCCGGCCGCTGCATCAGTCCATCCTTGCATTCGATGCCCAATCCCTCCGCCCTGGCCCTGGTATAGCTGACCATCAGGCTTCCGATCATGCCGATAAAAGCAAAAAGACTGCTGAGAAAATAATGATGGGCCACCAGGTAATAACAGATGCCCAGGAAAAGTATCAGCTCGCTGTAGCGATCCAGCACGGAATCGTAGAGAGCTCCAAAACGGGAGCTCATATTACCCAGCCGGGCCACCTGCCCGTCCAGCATATCGAACAAACCCGCAAACAGGATCAATGCGCCTGCCCAGCCCACATAGGACAGATCCCCACGGTTACCTTTTTCCGCCCCTTCGATAAAAATGATGGCGACACCGATATTCAGCACCAGCCCGATGGTCGTCACCATATTCGGCGTAAGCCCTGCACGGATCAGCAATCGGACGAAAGGATTGATGACCTTGTATATACCCTGTTGTAATTGATTGCGAATGCTCATACTTCCTCTAAAAGTCAAATTTAACCCTTGCCCGGACACCCCACGTGGGTATCTCCGGATGCTCCAGGTACGTGAACCGTTTGATAAAGTCTACTCTCACCAGCTTAAAGATATTGGCGATGGCAAAGCCTGCCTCCACATACGGCCGGTGATCCAGCGTAAAGGTCTCCAGCACCCCGTTGGTCAGCGGGAATTGCACCAGATCCGGATGTTTCGACGGATCATTCTCGCTGCGCAGCCCGCCATACACGATCTTTGCCTCGATGACCTCTCTCCACTTCAATTTTTTCAACAGGGGGATCTTATTGAAAAAGAACCCGTTGAAATAATGATCGATATAAATCGCAGCAGAATGGTCCGTGATAAACTCCATAAAGTTCATCAGGTTGAAGCTCTGCAGCTGATAGGCATAGGTCTGGTTGGCATGTTGAATGTTTGCCAGCGGCCAGGGAACTTTTCCCAACAGATAGTTCCCGTCGAGGGTAATGTCGGTATACCCAAGATAGGAAAGATAGAACCGCTTGAAAAATTCAAAGTTGAAATTATGGTAATTATACTCCCCGCCAAACAAACCCTTCACACCCGTCGTATATCGTAATGCGAAGATCGGATATTTATTAAAAATAGGCACCCGGTACAGCTTGCCGATGTAGAACTGCTCATGCGGGGCCCAGCGGAGCTCTGTGGACAGCTCTGAAGTAGTGAGGGTCTTTAAAGTATCTACCCCTCCCTTTACATAGGAAATGGTTCCTGCCGGCTGCTGCTCCCACCACTTGAACCCAAATGCATAGGAGAAATGATCTCCGAATTCGTGCTTGTAATCCAGGCGAAAAATTTTATTATAGAGCCATTTGTCATTAGTCCCCCGCTTGAAAGAAAGCAAAAAGTTATCTTCTTGTACGAACTGCAGCTCCTGCCCCGGGATCTTCGTATCCTTCTGGTAGCTTGCCCTGATATAATTCTGTGGGAAACCGTAAATACTTTTATTATTTAATGAATAGGTACCGCTGAGAAAATACTTCCACTGCCTGTCCTTGAACCCATAGGCTGCATAGGCCTCGGAGTAGTACCGGGTGCTGAGCTTGGTAGTGGTCCTTCCTCCAAAGCGAAGACGGAAACCTTCCACGGGGTTGAAACTGTAAAAGGTGCTGGCGGGTCCTATCTCGAATATCCCTGCCTGCTTGTAGCCGGCCAATAGCAGGGTGCCCCAATCCATCAGACGACGGAAGGACTTCATATGCTGAAGACTGTCGATATTGGCGTATACCTTTGATTCGGCCCGGGTAAGGGTGTCATGCCGGTAGGCTGTCCAAAACGAGTCTTTCTGGCTTTCCGCGCTGTCCAGGAACACCGTAGGGCTGCCATGGAAGACACTGTCGGGGATGGGTTCATTGGTTTTAAAGTCTTTGAAGGACACCGTTCGCTCGCCAAAAAGCCCTGTACCCGTTTTGTTGATCCCGAAATCCCCCAGCACATCGCTCTTCTGCAGCAAATAGCGTCCGTCGGGCATCCTTTGGAAATCCTGGTCGATCTTCATTTCCCGGACAAAGTTGAAGTTGATGCTTTTGCTCACCAGGAGACGCAGCTTCTGAATGGCATAATTGCCGTCGAGGGTGATCCACATGGTACCCCTGAACAGCAGATCGTTGGGATTCCTGGGACGAAACGACAGACGGATCAGTTTCTGGCTATCCACCGACACCGTATCGTCGATGAAATACATATAAAAGGTGGGGCCCATGTCGGCAATGGGACTGAGAAAGAGATTGGTAAAGACAGAGATATTATTGTCGTATACATTAAAGTCCTGGTAAAGACGGTTCAGGTACATGCTGATGCCCTGCATATCCACAAATTCTCCAAAATCCACTTTCCTTTTCCCCTTGACGACGGTCTTTGTCTTTTCCGGGTTTTTCCGGTAGTACACATCCGAAAGCGTTTCTTCCAGGTAGACAGGCGAAAGTACCCGGCCTTCCAGCTTGGTGGTGTCCCCGTTCTCGATAAGGAAGTGGTAGGGTTTCAGCAGCTTGTTCTTTCCCAGTTTGGTCTCATTGGCCTTGTTGACGGAGACCTGCAGCTTTTCATATTTTTCGTATGTGGCGTAGGAATAGGCTTCCATCCTGTTTCTGTTCTTATGGTCGATGACCTGGCGGATCAGTTCCACGGCAGGATTGCCTTTATTACGGTATTTCTGCCTCTTATTCCTGACCGTGGCCTTGCCCAATTCCTTGAACTGCCGGTTCAGCAGCAACTGCACATCCGATGCGGGCAGGGAATCCAGGTGAAGGGTCGCCTGGTCATAGCCTACGATGGTGACTGTGATATCGATGGGAAATGTTTCTGCCGGCAGACGAAACCGTCCGTCGGCGTTTGTCCGGGCGCCGCCCCGA
>DASZVM010000187.1:0-2242 GCA_035547295.1 Puia sp.
GACAGAGAAGAAGAATGGGCAGATAGTCGCTGAGCAGGGAAAAGCTCCTTTCCCTACCAGACAGGGAGAGCAGGCTGCAGGCGTTGATGGAGATAAAGGGCATTGGGATATGGACGGCCAATTATTGCCTGATGAAATCGCTGCACGATCCTTCCGGTTCAAGGACAGGAAAGAGCTGAAAAAGATCGAAAGGTTCTTTTCAGGATATAAGGGCTGGGAAAGCTACCTTGTATTTTATCTCTGGAGAAGTCTTTCGGTGAAGCCGATGGAAGGTTAATGGGATGTCTTTGCCGCTTCCCAGCCTATGATCGCCCGTTTGCGGGTGCCGCCCCAATGATAGCCGCCCGTATCGCCGGTGGACCTTATCACGCGGTGGCAGGGAATGAGGAAGGCTACGGGGTTGCTGCCGATGGCCGAACCTACTGCCCTGGAAGCTGCGGGATTGCCAATGGTTTCCGAGATGGCGCCGTAAGTGGAAAGTCTGCCCATCGGGATATTCAACAATGCTTCCCATACCTTTAGCTGGAACGGTGTTCCTTTCAGGTGGAGCTTGACATCGGACAGGCTGCTCCAGTCCTGTGAGAAAATGTATAAGGCGTTTTGCTGGATGAGGTCGACGGTCTGTCTGTAACGTGCGTTGGGGAATTGCGCTTTTAATTCCGCCAGGGCCTTGTCCCTGTCATCGATGAAGGCAAGGTAGCAGATGCCTTTTGGCGTGGAGGCTACGATGATCTCTCCGAACGGGCTTTCCGCAAAAGAATAGTTGATGGGCAGGGCTTCTCCTCCATTCTTATATTCTCCGGGTGTCATCCCTTCGATGCCGATGAAAAGATCGTGCAGGCGACCGGTGCCGGAAAGGCCGGTGTCAAACGCCGTATCGAACAAAGTGGCGCCTTTGTCCTGCAACATGGACTTGGCATGTTCGATGCTGAGGTATTGCAGGAATTTTTTTGGGCTGACGCCGGCCCAGTCAGTGAAGAGCCTTTGAAAATGGAAAGGGCTCAGGTGTATTTTTTCGGCCACTACGTTGAGGTCAGGCTGCTCTTTGAAATGCGTCCTGATATAGTCGATAGCGGTGGCGATCCTGTCGTAGTTTGTTATGTCTTCCATGACCATATGTTTTTTTCCATACAAAAATAGGATGACGATAAAGGTACGGAAACCCGAAAGTTGCTGAGTTTGCAGCGTGTTGAGGTACAAAATCCAACGGTGTATGTAAATGGAAGCTTTAGGATAAAAAATGCGTATCTTTTTGCTATCATGTTCTAAAACTACTTACATGAATAAGCATTTATTTATCTTTTTATGCGCAGCGTGGCTGACGGCTGCTGCCAATGCGCAACAAGTCACGCTGACGTCCGACCAGCTGAAAGCATTGACGCCTGAGTGGACGGGTGAGCGGACGCCGGATGGAAGGCCGCATGTCGCCGACAAGTTCCTGCAGCGATTGAAGAAAGTGGGTTTGGAAGAGGCCTGGGGCATTCTCCGCAATAAAGGATATCAAAATCAATTTGAGGGTGACTGGATGGTCATTCATCCGGATTCGGTGATGACGGGCAGGGTAGTGACGGCGCAATATCTACCTATGCGACCGGACCTCGACAAGCTGATAAAGGATAAGGGGAAGGCGGAGGGGCGTATCGGCAATACGAATTCCTGGCCTATCGATGTGCTGAAGGAGGGGGATATCTATGTAGCCGACGGTTATGGGAAGATAGTGGATGGGACGTTGATCGGGGATAATCTTGGGAATGCCATCTATGCGCATAGTCACAGGGGGGTGGTCTTTTATGGTTCGGTAAGGGATATCGAGGGGCTGGAGGAGATAGATGGATTCAATGGCTGGATAAAGGGGTATGACCCTTCCTATATCCAGCAGATGATGCTGGGCGGCATCAATGTTCCCATCAGGATAGGCAGGGCTACCGTGTTGCCGGGAGATGTGGTGCTGGCCAAGAAAGGGGGGATCGTATTTATCCCCGCTCATCTGGTGGAGTATGTGGTGCTGAATGCGGAATTCATTCAGCTTCGGGATGAGTTCGGTCACCTGCGTCTGCGTCAGGGCAAGTATACGCCGGGGCAGATAGATTCGCAATGGTCGGACGAGATCAAAAAGGATTTCCTGCGCTGGCTGGATGAGAATCCCGGCAAGTTGCCTATGTCCCGTGCGGAGCTGGATCAATTTATGAAGGATAGAACATGGTAATAGTATGAATATATTCTATAAAATGGCCATTGCGTT
>DASZVM010000188.1:0-2476 GCA_035547295.1 Puia sp.
TTGGTTTCCGCACAGTGGAATTGCGGCAGCGGGATGGGATCTATGTCAACGGTGTGCGTGTGAAATTCAAAGGTGTCTGCCGTCATTCTTTCTGGCCTTCAACGGGACGGGCGCTCAGCAAGGCGTTGAGCATCGAGGATGTGCAGCTGATGAAGGATATGAATATGAATGCCGTGCGTATGTCACATTATCCGCCGGATGATCATTTTTTGGATGTCTGCGATTCTCTCGGTTTGTTTGTGCTGGATGAGCTGACAGGATGGCATCATGCATATGATACGGAGGTGGGATCGAAGCTCGTAAAGGAGATGATAGAAAAGGATGTGAACCATCCTTCCATTGTGGTCTGGGACAATGGGAACGAGGGGGGATTTAATTTTGATCTGGATCCTTTGTTCGACAGGCTGGATATCCAGGGCAGGCCGCTGATACATCCCTGGGCCGTTTTCAGACATACGGATACGCAGCATTATATCAATTACGATTATGGCAATGGCACGCATCTGCATGGTCATGATATCGTATTCCCTACGGAGTTCCTGCATGGTTTGTATGATGGAGGTCATGGCGCGGGGCTGCATGATTTTTGGGAGCGGATGTGGCATGAGCCTTTGTCGGCGGGTGGTTTTCTTTGGGATTTTTCGGATGAGGCTGTTGTTCGTACGGATCGTGACAGTGTATTGGATGCGGATGGCGATCATGGACCGGATGGCATCCTGGGGCCTTACAGGGAAAAGGAAGGCAGCTATTACGCTATCCGGGAAGTATGGGCGCCTGTAAAGATCCTTCGCCGCGAGATCACGCCGGCATTTGACGGACGTTTTGAGATGGAGAACCGCTGGCTGTATACGAATATGGATCAGTGCAGGTTTTCCTGGCGGCTGGTGAAGACGGGGTTGACCGGTATGACGAAGGGTCCTTCGGCAGAGATGCGCGGGCCTGACATTGCGCCGGGTGCCAACGGCATCCTAAGGCTCGATCTTCCCCACGACTGGAAAAACAACGATATCCTCTATCTCACTGCCTATGATCCTTATGGACGCGAAATAAATACCTGGAGCTGGCCTGTAGTGCGACCGGATGTCATTGCGGAGCGGGTAGTGGATACAACAGGGTCGACGGCCGTCACGATGGCTGAGAACGACACCGCTTATATTCTAACAGCAAAGAACATTCTGACAGCCATCAGTAAAAAGACAGGCCTTCTCCTGCACGTCCAAAACGATAAAGGCGCCATCCCTTTTGCAAACGGGCCGGTACTCTCCGCGGGGACGGCTGAGCCTGTAAAGACCCTATACAGAAAAGAAGGGGCGAATGCGGTGGTGGAATCCATGTTTGCCGAAAAAAGCCTTTGCACAAATGTGAAGTGGACCATGTATCCGTCGGGCTGGTTGAAATTACAGGTAGCATACTTCCCTACTGATTACGAATTTGATCTGCTGGGCGTAAATTTTTCCTATCCGGAAAAGGGTAAAGATTCCGTAAAAGGCATCCGCTGGATGGGAGGTGGTCCGTACCGGGTCTGGAAGAACAGGATGGAGGGGGTGAACCTGGGGGTATGGGACAAGTCTTATAATAATACGATCACGGGGCAGGCCCCTTATATATATCCCGAGTTCAAGGGGTATTTTTCCAATTTGTACTGGATGAGGCTGGAGACGGCGGGGCAGCCTGTTACTGTCGTATGCGGGACGGAGGATATATTTCTTCGCTTGTTTACACCGGGCAACCCATTGAAAGCCTATAATACTGCGCCTCCCTTTCCTGCCGGTGACATTTCTTTTATGCAGGGTATTCCTGCCATTGGAACGAAGTCGCAGAAGCCCGGGAAACTGGGGCCGTCGGGCGGGAAGAATATGTATTATGATTATGGGAAAAGCAAGGACTATGCAAAGGAGCTGACCTTGTATTTTGATTTTTCAGGGAAATAAATGTTTCGCCGGGTATATTATATCGTTTTTTTTCTCTTTACAATTGAAGCCGGCTGGGCCTTTTCACCCGGGCAATACCGGTCGCCTTCGACGGCTCGTGCCGAATGGTTGACCTGCGAACAATTGGTAAATCCGGAGGGCATCGACGCTCGTCATCCCCGGCTGAGCTGGCGCATAGTAGGTGAGTCGCAAAACCTGCGCCAGACAGCTTACCAGGTGCTGGTCGCCAGTTCCCCGGCAAACCTCGCTGCCAACAAGGGTGATCTCTGGAATTCGGGAAAGGTGCAGACTGATCACAGCTGGCTGGTGCCCTATGCCGGAACAAAGCTAAAGAGCAGAATGGCCTGTTATTGGAAAGTAAAGGTATGGACTACGGCCGGCGAGAGTGATTGGAGTCAAAAGGCATTTTGGAGCATGGGGCTGCTGGACAGCACTGACTGGAAGGCCAGGTGGATCGGTTATGATGGCGCCTTCCTCTGGGATAGCGTTTCGAAATTTTCGCGATTGTCGGCAAGATATTTCAGGAAAGACTTCAACGTACAGGG
>DASZVM010000189.1:0-3477 GCA_035547295.1 Puia sp.
TGCTTCAGTCCTGGCGGTGAAGGGTCCTGAGCTGTTGTGGACGTATGGGAAGTTCATCCTCAGCTTTTACCTGAGCATCCTGGGGCTTTGGCTCATTCTTCTTCTGATATCTTCCATTTTCATCGGAAGAAGGGCGATCGACCTGGCCTTTGCCGTGAAGGATATGATCCTGCTGGCTTTCAGTACGGCCAGCTCCGAAGCCGCCTTTCCCCGGCTGACACAGGAGCTGGAGAGCTTTGGATGTCCCTCGAAGATTGTCAGTTTTGTCCTGCCCCTGGGGTACTCCTTTAACCTGGACGGCAGCATGCTGTATATGACCTTTGCCTCCCTTTTTATAGCGCAGGCGTATGGGATACAGCTGACCATCGGACAGGAAGTATCCATGCTTCTCGTGCTGATGCTGACCAGCAAGGGCATGGCAGGTGTTCCCCGGGCGGCGTTGGTGGTGGTGGCGGGAACCATTGCCATGTACAATATTCCGCAAGAGGGAATGGTATTGCTATTGGCGATAGATCAGGTATTGGACATGGCGCGGAGCGCAACAAACGTATTAGGGAACAGCATTGCCGCAGTGGTGGTGAGCAAATGGGAAGGTGAGCTGGAAGAAGCCGCTGTGAATACCTATAAATAATTGCACCTAAATAGCACCTTTATTATGATCGAGCTTTTGGCCTTTACCTGGAAAGATCTTTTAAACCCTGAATTCTATATCAACAACGGCGGGTTGTGGGTCATGTTATTCATCGTCTTTGCTGAAACGGGTCTGATGGTGGGTTTTTTTCTGCCGGGAGACAGCCTGTTATTCGTGGCAGGTATTTATAGCCAGAAACTGATCGCCAGCTTTCTGCCGAACGGGACGGGCAGCGATTTCCTGGACCTGGTGATATTGTTGATCCTGGTATCCCTTGCGGGCATTATCGGGAATGCGCTGGGATACTGGTTTGGCAAAAAGAGCGGCCCTTTTCTTTTTCACCGGAAAGATAGCCTGTTCTTCAAACAACGTTATTTATACCAGGCCAAGGAATTCTATGACAAGCATGGAGGGCAGGCAATCGTATTTGCCCGGTTCCTGCCTATTGTGCGGACATTCGCTCCCATTATCGCGGGGATCGTGAGCATGGATAAAAAGAAATTCATGGTGTATAATATCATTGGCTGTGTGGCCTGGGTGCTTACCATGCTGTTTGCCGGACATTACCTTCAGAAATTCCTCCTGAAGAAATATAATTTCGATCTGACGAAGCATCTGGAGATCATCGTTGCCGGTATCGTGATCGTCACAACCGCTCCGGTACTGTACAAGCTATTCTTTGGGAAAAGAAAACCTGCCGCCAAATAATATCCTTTTAAAAACATAATGATTGCATGGAACAAAAGAAACTTCGGCTCTTCAACCTGGCTGTTATCGTCGGGGCATTAGGCTATTTTGTAGATATCTATGATCTTCTGCTCTTCAGCATCATCCGGGTGCCATCCTTAAAATCGCTGGGACTGAACGCGGATGCCATCGCAAAGGACGGTCTGCGGATCATCAATATCCAGATGCTGGGCCTCCTGGTGGGGGGGATCATCTGGGGCGTATTGGGAGACAAGAAGGGAAGATTGAAAGTGCTCTTTGCCTCTATCATTCTGTACTCCCTGGGTAATATTGCCAACGGCTTTGTCCAGAACGTAACGCAATACGAGGTCATACGTTTTATCACGGGGCTTGGCCTGGCAGGTGAACTGGGCGCGGGCATTACCCTGGTGAGCGAGCTGATGCCAAAGGAACGGAGAGGTATCGCCACTTCACTGGTGGCGGGCATCGGGCTCACGGGTGCCGTATTCGCTTTTTTTGTCCGGGAACAGTTTGTCGGGCCCAATGGAGAAGGATGGCGTACCTGTTATTTCATCGGAGGGGGATTGGGCTTTTTATTGCTGCTTCTCAGGGTAGGGGTGCTGGAATCGGGCATGTTCAAGAGCATGGAGCGCTCCGATGTAAAAAAAGGGGATTTCCTTATGCTGTTCACCAATGGGCGGCGGCTGAGGAAATATCTCACAGCCATCCTGATCGCCCTGCCGAACTGGTTTGTCATCGGGATCCTGATCACTTTTTCCGATAAGTTTGCCACATTATTACATATCAAGGGAACGGTGGACCCGGGCAAGGCGGTGATGGTGTCGTATGCCGCCATTTCCATCGGGGATGTCCTTATCGGGTTTGTCAGCCAGTGGTTGAAAAGCCGGAAGAAGTCCCTCTATATCTTTAATATTATTACGGTGGGGGCCATCATCTGGTTCTTTAGCCTTAACGGGCAATCGTCCACGACCATGTACGTGGTGATCGCCTTGCTGGGTTTTGGGACGGGTTTCTGGGCGATGTTCGTCACCATGGCTGCCGAGCAGTTTGGTACGAATATCCGGGCTACGGTGGCCACTACCGCTCCGAATATGGCGCGTGGTTCGCTGAACCTGGTGTCTTTGCTGTTCGTCACTCTGCAGGGGAGCTTTGATTATCTCAAGAGCGCATGGATCACGGGGATCATCGTCTTTGCCATCTCTTTTATATCCCTGATGCTCACGGAAGAAACTTTTGGAAAGGACCTGAACTATATCGAGGCTCCGTAAATTTGCACGGATGAAATTTCTTATCATACGCTTCAGCTCCATCGGGGACATCGTACTTACTACACCCGTGGTGAGGTGTCTGAAAAAGCAGGTGGTGACGGCTGAAGTACACTACCTGACGAAGGCGTCTTTCCAGCCGGTGCTTGCCGCCAACCCTTATATCGACAAGCTGCACTTTTTAAGGGACGATTGGGATGGAATGATAGAGCAGCTGCGGAGGGAAGATTTCGACTATGTGATCGACCTGCACCACAATCTCCGCACCCTGAAAGTAAAAAGGGCGTTGGGGAAACGATCGTTCTCCTTTAATAAGCTGAATATCCGGAAATGGCTGTACACGAATTTTAAGTGGAACCGGATGCCGGATGAGCACATCGTAGACCGTTATATACATACATTGAGCGCTTTCGGGGTGCGTAATGACGGGGCGGGGCTGGATTACTTCATCCCTCCGGCGGATGAGCTGCAGCCGCAGGATATCCCTACCTCCCACCAGGCGGGATACATCGGGGTGGTGATCGGTGCGGCACTGGCTACGAAGAAGCTGCCTTTTCATAAGCTGAAAGAGCTTTGCGCTATCATCGGGCATCCGTTGATTCTGCTGGGCGGCCCTGAGGACGCGGAGGCGGGCGAGCAACTGGCGGCCATCGATCCTATCCGGATCTATAATGCGTGCGGGAAGTTCAATCTGAATGAATCGGCGGGACTGGTGCGTCAGGCGCGGCTCATCGTTACCCATGATACGGGGTTGATGCATATAGCGGCGGCTTTTAAGCGGCCCCTGATCTCTGTCTGGGGCAATACGGTGCCGGAGTTCGGGATGTATCCGTATTATGGAGGGAATTACCTGGGGAACTATGCGCAGATGAG
>DASZVM010000190.1:0-6913 GCA_035547295.1 Puia sp.
GAATATCATCACCATCATCGACAACAGCTATTGTACGCCCCTTTTACAGCAACCCATCGGGATGGGCATCGATATTGCCATGCAGACGGCCACCAAGTATATTGGAGGCCATAGCGATACGCTGGGCGGGGTCCTCACCGGCACAGGGGCGATGATAAAGAAGATATTCGACAGCGAATACCTCAACATCGGCAGCGGTATCCAGCCTTTTAATGCCTGGCTCCTGTTGAGAGGGTTACGGACGATGCCGGCGCGGCTGGAACGTATTAGCGATACTACCCGCCAGGTGGCGGACTTCCTCAAACGGCATCCCCGGGTGGAAAGCATCCTCTTCCCTTTTGATGAAACTTTTCCGCAATATGAGCTGGCCCGGCGGCAGATGAAGGGAGCCTGCGGTCTGCTGAGCTTTTATGTCCGGGCTGAGCGTATGGACCAGATCGTCCGGCTGTGCGAATCCCTGCGGCATATCATGATGGCCGTGAGCTGGGGCGGTCATGAATCGCTTATCCTTCCCCGCTGTGCTTCGCTTGACCCGGAGCAGTTTGACCCTGCCAATAATGAGCACCGTATGCTGCGGTTGTATACGGGGCTGGAGGGTGCGGACTACCTGATAGCCGACCTGGAGCAGGCTTTCTTAAAAGCATGGTAAAATAGAACAGAAATAGGGGGGATTCTGTATTTTAGGGGCCGTTTATCAAAAAACAGCCCGGGGGTAGAGAAGTACTTTTAAATTTGTTGCATGACCATGAAAAAATTGCTGCTGTGGTTTTTGCCGGTATCCTTACTAAGTCACATGAGCCAGGCCCAGGACAAATGGGACCTCAGACGGTGTGTCGGGTATGCCCTGGCCAATAATATATCTGTCAAGCAGGCGGATGTACAGGCGCGGCTGGCGAAGCTGACGCTCAGTCAAAGCAAGATGAACCGGATACCTACCCTGGTCTTCTCTTCGGGCCTCGGCATTAATTCGGGTAATTCCCTCAACCCTACCAATTATACCGTCGTTAATCAGACCGTTGGTTATAATAGTTTCTCCTTACAATCAAGCGTTCTCCTATTTAACGGGTTCAATCTGCGGAATGTCATAGCCGCAAACCGTACTGCCTGGGAGGCAGCTCTGGCCACAACGGATAAGACGAAGAACGACATATCGTTGAATGTCGCCAATGCCTATTTGCAGGTGCTGCTGGCCAACGAGCAGGCGGAAGCCGCCCGTGCAAAGCTGGCGCTTTCCCAATCTCAACTGGAGATCACCCGCAAACAGGTGAATGCAGGCACGCTGCCGGAGCTGAATGCCGCCGAACTGGAATCCCAGGTGGCCCAGGACAGCTCGAATTACATCAGCCTGATGGGAACGATCCAGCAAAATGTATTGACTTTGAAAGCTTATATGGGTTTGGATGCCGGCACTCCTTTCGATGTGTCCACGCCGCCAGTGGATGAGATACCCGTGGAAAAGCTGATCGATGTACAGCCTGAGACGGTATATGCCCTGGCATTGGCCAACCAGCCCCAGCAGAAGGCGGATGCTTTACAGATCGAATCTTCCCGCTATTTTGTAAAGGCGAATAAAGGCGCCATGTACCCCCAGATCTCCATCGGCGGCAGCCTGGGGACAAATTTTAATACGACCCCTCTTACCAACTACTATTCGTATCTTGATCGTCTCGACCAACCCATTTCCATCGGGTATGTGCAGGGGTCCGGTGCCCGTGTGCTGGTGGACAGCGCAACCAAATCCGTGCTGATGGAATCGCATACACCCTATTTCAAGCAGCTGAGCTCCTACTTCAACCAGTCCGTCGGCCTCAACATCAGCATCCCTATCCTGAACAACGGTACCCTTCGTACCAATTATAAGAAATCCAAGCTCAATCTCCGCAATGCCGAGCTGCAGCGCGACCAGGATAACCTTACGCTGAAGAACAATATCTACCAGGCATACACAGCCGCGTCAACGGCCCTGCAGAAATACGAGGCCAATAAGATCAGCGTTGACGCCTCGGGGAAAAGCGCCGATTACGCACAGAAAAGATATGCGGTAGGCATGCTGAACACGGTGGATCTGCTGATCAACCAAAACAATTTATTTAACGCAAAGATCAACCTGCTTTCTTCCCAATATGATTATGTGTTCAAGATGAAAGTGCTGGAGTTCTATAAAGGACTGGGAATAAAGCTATCAAAAGATTAACCTGTTGTATTAAAGACTTTAACTCGTTATGAAAAGGAAAGCGCTTTGGATAATCATAGGAATAGTAGTGCTGATATTAGTATTGGTGCTGCTGAAAAAAGCAGGTGTGATAGGCAAGGAAGAAGGGATAAGAGTATCTGCTGAAAAAGTAGCCCGTCGCAATATCACGGAGATCGTTACGGCCAGCGGCAAGATATACCCGGAAAAAGAGGTAAAGATCAGCCCTGATATTTCCGGTGAGGTGGTGGAGCTCAATGTAGTGCAGGAAGGCGACAGCGTTCACAAAGGCCAGGAGCTGGCGAAGATATATGCAGATATTTATACGACCCAGCGCGATCAGGCGGCTGCCCAGATGAACCAGCAGCAGGCGCTCGTCTCCAACGTTTCGGCTACGCTGCCTGGTCTGAAGACAGCCATGGAAACGGCCAAAAGGACCTTCGACAGGCAAAAACAGCTGCTGGACCAGAAAGTGATCTCTCAGTCCGAGTACGAAGCTGCGGAAAGCGCTTACAGGACGGCGGAAGCAAATTATATGGCCGCTCTGCAAACGGCGAAAGGAAATGTAGCCGGGGTTGCCAGCGCGCGCGCCAACCTCTCCATCGCTGCCAAGAACCTCAGCCGGACCACGGTGATCTCGCCCATCGACGGGGTCGTTTCCCTGCTGAGCATCAAGAAGGGAGAAAGAGTGGTGGGTAATTCCATGATGGCCGGCACCGAGATGATGCGGGTGGCGGATATGAGCAGGATCGAGGCTATCGTGGACGTGGGTGAGAACGATATCCCAAAGGTCCACCTGGGTGACTCGGCACTCCTGGAAATAGATGCTTACAATAACCGTAAGTTCAGGGGAGTCGTTACCCAGATAGCCAGCAGCGTGAGCACCGCTGCCGGTTCTACGACGACGATATCCACCAACGACGTGACCAACTATAAGGTACATATCCGTCTTTCCCCGGATTCTTATAAGGACCTCATCGATCCCAGCCGGCCCAAATATTTCCCTTTCCGGCCGGGTATGAGCGCCAGCGCGGATATTCAGACCCGTACGCATGCGAATGTGCTTTCGGTACCCATCAATGCGGTATCCACGAGAGAAAAGGGGACGGATAAAAGCACACAGGCTGACGATAAAAAAGCAGACGACAAAGGGGCCGATGACAGCAAGACCGGAGTCTCCCCGATGGGTGATCTGGATGTGGTGGCCTTTGTTTTGCAGCCGGGTGATACGGTGAAAAAGGTCAAGGTCAGGACGGATATCCAGGATATCAATTACATCGAGATCGTGGATGGTCTTAAAGAAGGCGACCAGGTGATCACCGGTCCTTACAGCATTGTAAATAAAACGCTGAAAAGCGGAACGAAAGTGAAAGTAGTACCCAAGGACAAACTGTTCGAGGGCAACAAGAACTAAAACGAGGCAAGCATGCGTTTTGGAGTGATAGGCAGCGGCAGCTGGGCTACGGCATTAGCCAAGATCCTCACAGATAACAGGACCTCTATTAACTGGTGGATAAGACACCAGGGCATCATCCGTCATATACAATCCAGGCATCACAACCCGCAGTACCTTCCTTCGGTGTATTTCGACACGGGATTACTGACCCTGAGCGATGACGTGCGCGAGGTGGTAGCGGCATCCGACTGCCTGGTAATAGCCGTCCCTTCAGCCTATGTGGCGGAGACCCTGCAAGTGCTGGATAAAACGGCCTTTAAAGGAAAAAAGATCATCTCTGCCGTAAAAGGGATATTACCCGAGCAAAACCTCCTGCTTAATGATTACCTGGCCCGTGAGTTCGATACGGATATAGCTGATTATTACACCGTCATGGGTCCCTGTCATGCGGAGGAAGTGGCTGCGGAGAAGCTGTCGTACCTGACTTTTTCCGGTCAGGATGAAACGGCTACGGCCGAAATAGCGTCCTATTTTGCGACGGAATACCTCAATACTGTCATTAACAATGACATATATGGAGTACAGTTTGCCGCGATCCTGAAGAATATCTATGCCCTTGGGGCAGGTATCGCCCATGGGCTCGAGTACGGGGATAATTTTCTCAGCGTGCTCATCGCCAACTGTGCGGATGAAATGGCGGGTTTTCTCCTGAAGGCAGGCATCCGTCATATAGAGGTAGGCATACACGCGGAGGAGGACCCGTCATCGCACCGGAAAAGCGCGAATTATGCGGCATCCGTTTATCTGGGCGATCTGCTGGTGACCTGTTATTCCCTGTTCAGCCGGAACAGGACCTTCGGGAATATGATCGGGAAAGGGTATTCGGTCAAGGCTGCCCAGCTGGAATTGAACATGGTGGCGGAAGGGTATAATGCCAGTAAATGCATCTTTTTGATAAACAAGGAAATAAAAGCAGAAATGCCCATTGCGGCCACCATCTACCGGATCCTCTGGGAAAATGTTAAAGCCGGGGAAGGATTTAAACAAATTGAACCGTACCTTGTCTAACGATTATAAACATTAATATATGCCTCTTTCATTTCAGGGATTCGGAGCCATGGCCATTCTGGGAATGGTGCTCATCCTCTCGGCGGTGCAGGGCATACATTATTTAAAGGACAGGTTCCACCGGAAATAAACATCTAATTCTTTTCTGCTATCTCTTTCAGCTTTTCCAGCGCTTTTGGCCACACCCTTAGAAAGTAGTCCACAAAATCCGGGGGTATCTCTCCATGCAGCTGGACGATGAGTTCCGTACCCCTGTCAACGGTGTTGAGCGTATACTCTTCCGAGGTCGTTGCCCATTTTTTGGCTTCCTCGCTGTCGACGTCTTCCACTCCTTTATTGACGATGCCCCGATGCTGGAAGGACATATACTCATTGGGTCTGTTGTCGGCAATAGACGATACCATGCCCGAGTTATTCCGGCCGAGGAAAAGCACTTTGCTCCCTTTTTTCCAGTCCGTTTCCACCCTGGAGCCTTCGTCAAAAGGCATTGTCCATTGCCGGTAAGTCTCATCCGTCCAAAGTGTCGCCCAGACTTTTTCGCGGGGGGCGTCAATGGTGATCCTGAATTCTTTTTCCATAGTTTGTCTGCTAAAGGTCCGACAGTTCTAAAAAAGAAAGGGGAGGTGATCGTGACGATCCGGAGGGGGGGGTATGACACTTTACAATTTTTTACTACAGCCGGTTATCGGGGGTGGGTTAGCTTTAGGGTATTAATATTGAGCAAACTATGAACCGTCGTGAATTATTGAAGACCGCGGGATTATTGGGATTGTTTGGTGCTGTTGCCGGCAGCGCATCGGCCGGGACTATCGCAGCTCCAAAAAAGAGGGTCCTCCGTTTTGCGCACCTGACAGATATCCATATCGAGCCGGAGCTTCGGGCAGCCGAGGGGCTGGCCGCCTGTTTGCACCATTTACAGTCGCAGAAAGATGCGCCTTCCTTTATCTTCAGCGGAGGAGATTCTGTATTCGACTCGTTAAAGGCCCGTGCTGGCGGTAGACAAAGGACGGATCATCGGTCTTTTCGACCGGCGCCCCAATGTCCGTCTTTGCCTTAGCGGGCATATCCATCTCAACGAGCAGGTGACCTACAATGGCGTTACCTATATCAGCAATGGCGCGGTCAGCGGGAATTGGTGGAAAGGCAAACATTTCCGCACCGACAACGGATATGCCATGGTGAACCTGTACGACGACGGCAGCTTTGACAACGAGTATTTCTCGTACGGATGGAATAGCTAAAAGAAAAGATCTGCCGAGATGCCGTCGGCAAGTAATTTCCCTTCCCTGGTCAATATGAGCCGGCCGTTCGTGCCGGTGAGGTTCCCTTGCCGGATATGACGGGCAGCCTGGTGCTGCAGGGTGGAAGCTTTGCCGGCGCCGAATCTCTCCGAAACATAGGGAAGATCTGCACCTTCCATCGTGCGCAGCGAGATCATGATATATTCATTCAGCTGTTGAGTGGACGTGAGCACCTCTTTTTCCGAAGGAGGGAGGTCGCTGTTTATATAAATGGCATTGTTCGCCACATTCCACTGGCGGATGGATATGCCGTCGTAAGAATGGGCGGAAGGCCCCAGCCCAAGATAGGGTTTGCCCTGCCAGTAGGAGGTGTTGTGCCGGCTGCGCCGTCCGGGAAGGGAGAAATTCGATATCTCATAGTGCTCATAGCCGGCTGCTGCCAGCAGGTCCATCAGCAGGATGAACTGGCGGGCCTGATCCTCCTGGCGGACATCTTCCTTTTTATGCTGCCGGATCATCGTATCCAGGGCGGTCCTGGGCTCTACGGTCAGGGCATAGCAGGAGAGGTGGGGGATACCCAGCCGGAGGGCCTGCTCCACATTCTTTTCCCACCGGGCGTCCGAAAGGCCCGGCGTGCCATAGATCAGATCTATACTGATATTGTCCAACCCTGCCTCCTGGGCGTCGCGGATACTGTCTGCCGCCTGCCGGGCATTATGCACCCTGTTCATCCACCGGAGGTCTTCGTCAAAAAAAGATTGGATGCCGATGCTGAGCCGGTTGATCCCCCCCTGCTTCCAGGCGGCCGGCTTCCCGGGGACGGCCATGTCGTCAGGATTGGCTTCCAACGTGATCTCCACCCCCTGCGCTATGGGGAAGAGAGCGTGCAGTCTGTTCAGTACCCGCCCCAGTTCCTCCTCTGTCAGAAGGGAGGGGGTGCCTCCTCCAAAATAAATGGTCTCTACCTGTGATCCGGCGAGATAATCCCTCCGGGCCTCCATCTCTCTCAATAAAGCA
>DASZVM010000191.1:0-7950 GCA_035547295.1 Puia sp.
CGCAGGTCGACGTCCAGCAGGGAGTCGGCCGTGCCGGAAGGGGTGAAGCTGACGGCCGCCTGCTGCCATGCGCCCATCTGGCCAAACCGGTTGATGGTGCGGTCGTAATTCGTTTTTCTGTACAGGTGTTGGGGCCGCAGGTAGATATTGCTCGTGATAAAGGAGGGTTTGAATTTATCGGTACGGGAGATGATGGTGAAGCCCCTGGTCGTAGAGGTGTCGATGGTGCTGAGGGCAATGGTGTCTTCCAGGATGGGCAGGTCGGGATAGACGGTGACATGCCCGATGTAATATTTTTCTATGTGGGAGGAATCTTTCACCGGGCGCTGCTGGACCACGACATTGACGGTGGGATGTTCTCTTTGTTTACGGAGCTCTTCCAGCAGGGCCGCCTGCTGGAAAGGGTCCAGGTTGGGATCGATCAGTCCTGCCACCACGGTGTCCTTGATGATGACCAGGTCTTCCTTGGTGAATTTATAGTAGCCGCTGTCCTGGAACAGCGTTACCAGCCTGTCCAGCTCGTCGGAGAGGTTCTTATTGGAATAGGGTTGTCCTTTCCCGAGAACGGACCCGCCCATGTTCCGCAGGGCCATCGCCTGGAGCGCGGGTGTGTGGAGGTCATAACCGATGGAATCCAGGTGCATCTGTTTGCCCGGCAGGACGGTGAACTCGATGGTTACCCGGTATTGGTCCTTTATATGATTGCGTTTACGGACAGTGTCAATGTATACTGTGTCCTTTATCACCGGTGTATAATAACCGCTTGCATTCAGGAGGGCCACCATATAGCCGATGGAACGGCGTACATTAGCCGAATCGTAGGCAGGGGGGGCCACCAGTTTTTTATAGATACCTGCGATGGAAGTCTCCTGGGTACGGAGGCTGTCATCCAGTTGATTGACCAGGCGCAGGGAAAGGTCCTTTTTCTCGCCGCCGGAGATGTCACCCTGTACTTTTATCTTTGTGTCAAAGACAAAGGGTTTCCCGTACTGGTATTTCGAGACATGATGGAACCCGGAGCAGGACCATAGGAAAAGCGCCGCCGACAATACAAATACTGGGTAAAGGATGGAAAAACTAACTTGCCGGCGGTTTAGCATAAAGAAATATAACGAACCCTATGCAGGGTGAACTTTTGTATATAAACGAAATCAATGCTGATAAAATCGCAGGTCAAATATATTCAAAGTTTAGGCCAGAAAAAATTCCGTGACCAGGAGGGGGTTTTTGTCGTCGAGGGCCCGAAGATGGTGAAAGAGCTGTTGGCGGCGCCCAACCTGGAGCTGATGTACCTGGTAGGCGTTGCTGCCTTCCGGGAAGCGGGTATTCCCTTTATAGAGGTAAAGGAGAGTGAACTGGAACGGTTGTCTTCCCTGTCGACGCCCAACCAGGTGCTGGCTGTATTCAGGAAGCCTGTTTTTACGACAGATGGTTTTGATGACCGGGTCAACCTGGTGCTGGACGGTATCCAGGACCCCGGCAACCTGGGTACTATCGTTCGTATTGCGGACTGGTTTGGCATCAGTCAGGTGGTGTGCTCCCGGGATAGCGCCGATGTCTTTAGTCCCAAGGCCACTCAATCCACGATGGGCAGCATCAGCCGTGTACACGTAATATATGAGGACCCTGTGGCATTGATGGAGAGGTATCCGCATTTGCCCGTGTATGCCGCTTTGCTGGAAGGGAGAAGCGTCTACGAACAGGGGCGGATCAGCAGGGGATGGGTTGTCATCGGAAATGAATCAAAGGGTATCCGGGAGCAGCTGTTGCAGCGGGCTACTCATCCTATCACCATTCCCCGTACCGGGCAGGCAGAATCCCTGAATGCGGCTGTGGCGACGGGTATTATCCTTTCGCATTTGACAGGGGGGCGTTAGCTGAATTGTATGGCCCTGGCCGGCTGCATTCTCCTGATCACTATGGTGGGGATCATCAGTATGAGAAAACAGATGAGGAAGGTGCCGGCATTTACCAGCGCGACGTGCCACCATTCCAGTCTTACCACGGCTTTTGAAATAAAATAGGCGTCTTCGGGCAGCGTGATAAAGCCGTACCTGTCCTGCAGCCAGCAGATGAGCAGACCGAAAGCGTTGCCGATGGCCATTCCAAACAGGGTGATGATGGCGCCCTGGTAGAGGAATATCTGCTGGACCCGGATCGTGGGCGCTCCCACGGCCTTCAGGATCCCGATCATCCTTGTTCGTTCGAGCACGAGGATGATCAGGCAGGTGACGAGATTGAGGGTGGCGATGACCACCATGATGATCAGGACGATGAGGATGGTGTTATCCTGCAGGTTCAGCCAATCGAAGATATTGGGATAGAGCTCTTCTATGCTGCGGCTGGCCCATGCGGCGGGCAGCTGATCGAAGATGGCGGAATTGACGGTGTCGGCTTTGCGATAGTCCCTGACAAATACTTCATATCCCCCGATCTGGTCGGGCCCCCAATTATTCAGCCGCTGTATGAGCCGGAGATCGCCGATGGCGATGAGCATATCATAGTCCTCGATGCCTATCTTGAAGATGCCGGCTACGGTCAATGATCTGACCCTGGGCGCGGCTTCCTGCTGGATGAAATAGATCAGGACTTTATCGCCTACTTTCAGCTTCAGCTTATCCGCCATCGGCTGGGAGATATTGATCTCGTTGCTGTACCCGCTGTCGGGAAAGCTGATCCAGCGGCCTTTTCTCAAGAAGCCGTCCATATGGCTGAAGTCATATCCTTTCTGCACGCCTTTCAGCAGGATACCTTCGATACCTTCCCTGCTGCGCAGGACTGCATTCTTGGTCGCATAGGCCCCGATGCTTTGGATATCTTTGTTATGGCGCAGGATCCGCCATACCGTATCGTTTGCGGAGATAGGCAGCTCTTCGGCAATGGCAGACCTGTTGGGCATGGCATATTGTACATGGATATGTCCCCAGAGGCTAAAGACCTTTTGCGCGATGGTCTATTGGAAGCCTTTTGTAAACGCCAGGGTGAGGAGCATGGCTGCCACGCTGATAGCGGTAGCCGTAATTGCCAGCCGGATAATAAACCTGGAAAAAGACCGCTCCCTGTTGAAGGCCACGCGCCGGGCGATAAATGCTGCTACATTCAAACAATGCCGTTTAAGGGGCAAATTAAAGTTTTTTGTGGTACATTGTCGTGCAATTCTTTTCCCATGAAGCACCTTCTCTTGTTTTTTTTTACCGGAGTGATCACAATTGCTGCAACGGCCCAGTCGCCCGACTCGATCTATGCGTCGAATATCAGGACGCCGCAGCTTTATCAGGCGGGTAACCAGCTGGGATATCCTGTTTTGCAGCTGAACGGCAATGATCAGCTGGAGCTTCATTTTGACGACCTGGACGCCGATGTGAAAAATTATTATTACACCTATCAGCTGTGTAATGCCGACTGGAGTCCTGCCGTCGTCAGCGTATTCGATTATATCAGGGGCTTTGCGCAGGTGCGTATTTCCAACTACCAGTATTCGTCCGTAGCGCTGACCCGGTATACCCATTATCAGGCATTGCTGCCGGACCCGAACTGTCTGCCTATTCATTCCGGGAATTACCTGCTCAAGGTTTTCCTGGATGCCGATACTTCCAAGCTGGTGTTCACCCGCCGTATGCTGGTGGCGGACAAGAAGGTTTCCGGCGGAGTGCAGCTGCTGCAGCCGTTGAACTTTGACATTGCGCATACGCATCAACGGATGCTGTTCAAGCTGAATGTATCCAATGTAAATCCCGCCAATCCCCTGGACCAGATAAAGGTGGTGATCCTGCAAAACCTTCGCTGGGATAATGCCATCAGGGATATCAGGCCCACTTTTGTGGTAAACAATACCCTGGAATACAACAGCACGAGCGACGATATCGCATTTCCGGGAGGGAGCGAGTGGCGGTGGGTGGATCTGCAAAGTTTCCGTTATCAAAGCGACAGGGTGCAGAATGTCAACTATGGCAAGACCAGCACGGAGGTGTTTTTGCGGCCTGACGGTGACCGGAGCCGGCAGCCTTACCTCTTCTACAAGGATTATGACGGAGCCTATTTCACGCAGACGACGGAGAGCATCAATCCGTATTACCAGACGGATTATGCCACTGTCCATTTTTATTTTGTGCCACCGGACCATTCCCCATGGCCGGATAAGGACCTGTATGTGCTGGGGCAGTTTACGGGCGGTGGTCTGAATGATTCCACCCGGATGATATTCAATACCGGGAAAGGGCGGTATGAACGGTCATTTCTATTAAAGCAGGGGTTCTACAATTATTCGTATGTCACAGTGGACAGGGCGGACCCGGGGAGGAGGCCGTCCTTTGAATTTACGGAAGGCAACCATATAGAAACCGAGAATACGTATACCATCCTTGTGTATTACAGGGCGCCCGGGGCCAGGGCCGATGAGCTGGTAGGGCTTATAAATGCGAGCAGTCTCAATACTTTTCGATGAAGTCAAGGAAAATTGAAAATTATCATTACCTTTGTGGCCGGCAAGTCTTATACGACCAGCTCCCGCTGAACCCCCCCAGGGCCGGAAGGCAGCAAGGGTAAGTGGTCGCAGCGGTGCGATGTAAGTAACTGGCATTTTTTTATGGGCGGACCTGTGGTCCGCCGGCCGAAGGCCCATCATAAGAGGTGCACCGGGGATGGGTTATTTTTCGGAGAAAGCCATTCCCGGTGCACATGGCGGACCATGATCCGCCGCTCCGATAAAAGATAAATTTTAATATCATGAAATTTTTCATCGACACCGCCGACCTGGCACAGATCAAAGAAGCAAACGACTTAGGTATTTTAGACGGGGTAACCACGAATCCTTCCCTGATGGCCAAAGTGGGCATCAAGGGTGAGGCGGCTGTTACCAACCATTACAAGACGATAGCGGAATTGGTGGATGGGGATGTAAGTGCGGAAGTGGTGTCTACTACGTTTGAAGAGATCGTGGAAGAAGGGAAGAAGCTGGCGGCTATTCATCCCAATATCGTGGTAAAGGTGCCCATGATCAAGGACGGCATCAAGGCCTTGAAATGGTTTTCCGACAATGGCATCAAGACCAATTGCACCCTGGTCTTCTCTGCCGGTCAGGCGATCCTGGCTGCCAAGGCAGGCGCCAATTATGTATCTCCCTTTATCGGTCGCATCGACGACAGCAACTGGGATGGCGTGGAGCTGATCGCGCAGATCGCGCAGATCTATTCGGTGCAGGGTTATGAAACGGAGATCCTGGCTGCTTCTATCCGCAGCCCTTTGCATATCGTAAAGTGTGCTGAAGCGGGTGCCGATGTAGTTACTTCTCCGCTGGAACCTATTTTGGGATTGCTGAAACATCCGCTGACGGACATCGGTCTGGCCAAGTTCCTGGCTGATGCGAAGTCTTTCAAATAAGCAATAGACAGGCTAAATGATCTTTAATTGCAGGCTATGGGTATCCGTAGCCTGCATTTTTATGTCCGTGCCCAGCTGTACGACGGGACCTATTATGATGATGGAGGGATGGGTCAGCTGATGTGCCGATGCCAGCTCCGGCAGGTGGGCGACGGTGCCGCGGACCATTCTTTCTCCCGGGAGGGAGGCCTGGTGGATAATGGCTGCCGGCATATCTCCTTTTCCTTCTGCCAGGTAGGCGGTTGCTATCTCCTTTAATTTTTTCATACCCATATAGATGACCACGGTGGCCTTGCTTTTCATGGCCGGCTGCAGGTCGGCGGACAGGGTACCGTCCTTTTTTGTGCCTGTGATGACCCAGATACCTTCGCTTATGTGCCGGTGGGTGAGGGGAATGGCAGAGAGGCCGGCTGTCTGCATGGTGCTGATACCGGGGATATAGGATACGTTGATCCCTTGCCGGCGGGCGAAGATGATCTCTTCGAATCCCCGGCCGAAGATAAAGGGGTCGCCGCCTTTGAGCCGGATCACCTTTCCCCGGGCGAAGGCTTTTTCTTTTATCAGGGCATGGATGGTTTCCTGGGGGGTATAGTCGCCATAGGGCAGTTTGCCTACATATATCTTTTCGCAGGCCGGGGAGGCCCAGTCCAGTAAGATCGTATTGGCCAGATTATCATATAATATGACAGGGGCGTCCCGAAGGGCTCTGTATGCCTTTAGGGTAATGAGCTCCGGGTCTCCCGGGCCGGCTCCCACCACGATCAGCTCCGGGGTCTTATTGGGGATAATATGCATATAATATAAATTTATATATGTCTATATCATGTAAATTAATTAAAATTTTTCTTATAATTGTATATAAATATTACATACGAATAAATGTAATATAAACTGACTGCTGACTTTTGCCTGCCATCCATCGGGGTACTTCCCCTTAAAAAAGATCATATGAGCACCTCCAACAAGCCCGTGGTGGTTGTCATCGGCAATGGTATGGTCGGTCACAAGTTTTGTGAGAAATTGATGGCTGCTTCCGATGACTTTCAGATTGTTGTCTTTGGCGAAGAGCCCCGGCCCGCTTATGACCGGGTACATCTGAGCGAGTATTTCAATGGTAAAACAGCGAGTGATCTAAGCCTTTCCATGGCGGGCTGGTTTGATGCCGAGCGGGATATCGCGCTGCATATAGGTGATCCTGTCAGGGAGATCGACCGGGCGGCGAAGGTCGTGCATTCGCGGAAAGGCATTGTCCAGCCTTATGACTACCTTGTACTGGCCACCGGCTCTGCGGCTTTTGTCCCGGATATCCCCGGTGTGGAGAAGCAGGGCGTATTTGTCTATCGGACCATCGAGGACCTGGATCTTATAAAGGCGTATGCAACGCAGGCCCGTCACGGGGCCGTCATGGGTGGCGGTCTTTTGGGACTGGAAGCTGCCAAGGCTTTGCTGGACCTGGGTATCCCTCATGCCCATGTCATCGAGTTCGCCAGCCGTCTCATGCCCCGGCAGATAGACAGCGCCGGCAGCCATATCCTGGAGACGAGGCTTGCCAAATTAGGATTGCAGATACATCTCAACAAAAGCACCCTGGCGGTGGAAGGGGAGGGAAGGATCACCCGTCTCCGTTTTGCCGACGACACTACCCTGGACCTGGATATGCTGGTCATTTCAGCGGGTATCCGTCCTCGTGACGAGCTGGCCAGGCTGGCCGGTCTGCAGGTGGGCACCCGGGGCGGCATCCTTGTAAACGAGAAGATGCAGACCAGCGATCCCCGGATCTTCGCTCTTGGTGAGTGCGCGCTGGCGGCAGGCATGATCTATGGTTTAGTGGCGCCTGGATACGAGATGGCCGATGTAGCGGCCTCTCAGCTGGCTGGTGGTCACAAGACCTTTACAGGCTTTGACATGAGCACCAAGCTGAAACTGATAGGGGTGGATGTAGCCAGTTTCGGGGATGCGTTTATCAGCGAGCCGGACAGCAGGACCATCGTATTCGAGGACAGGCATAAGGGTATTTACAAGCGGATCAATATCACGGGTGACGGGACCCGTCTCCTGGGAGGTGTTCTTATCGGGGATGCTGCCGCTTACAATATGTTATTACAGACCGCGGGCAACCGGCTGCCTCTGCCACCGGACCCGGAAGATCTGGTCCTTGGCAGCCGGGGCGGCACAGCCACCGGCGCCGGTGTGATGGACCTGCCTGACGAGGCCCTTATATGTTCCTGCGAGGCTGTGACCAAGGCTGCCATTTGTAATGCGGTGACGGAAAAAGGCGTCGAGACCATCGACGGCATGAAAAAATGCACGAAGGCCGGGACGGGTTGCGGCGGATGCGTGCCGCTTGTAAAAGACCTGATCTCGGGTACGTTGAAGGCGAATGGCAAGTATATCCGCAATGTCATCTGCGAACATTTCGATCAATCGAGACAGGAACTGCTGCACCTGGTAAAGCTGCATTCCGTAAAGACCTTTGATGAGGTCCTGGGCCGCTGGGGAAAAGGGGATGGCTGCGAGGTCTGCAAGCCTGCGGTTGCCAGCATACTGGCAAGCTGCTGGAACGACAATATC
>DASZVM010000192.1:0-3310 GCA_035547295.1 Puia sp.
TGCGGAGCGGCCTCGGTAAAATCCCTTACAAACCAGTACGTGTAGTAATCCCTGTCCGTCTTATAGATGTCCGGTATCCGTTGGTTATTCATCCCATAAAAGGGGTCGGGCATCAATTTGTTATTGATCAGGGTAGTGAGCACTGTGCCGGGTACTGTGGCAGGCATCCAGTCTTTTGTAGAGTAAGAAGGTTGCGAGATCTTTTCCCCGCCGGCGGACAGTTTGCTGAAATTGATACATTTCCAGTCTGTGTTCAGTTCATACGTGTCCTGGGCTGCTGCGGCCGTAAATAAAAAAAAGAGTGCGAGAATGGTGAAGCCTTTTTTATGCATCATTAAGGTATTGGGAGCAAAATTAATACTATTGCTTTCAATATATTATACTAGTTTAAAAGCAAGTGAACGTCTACACTGACCATTCCGGATATGAATTATAATTGCAGGCATGATACGTACTACCAGAACACCACATGCTGAATATTCTAAATTGTGTAAGGAGCAACAGGATACGATTGAATTACTGACCCTGCTCATTGAGAAATGGGATGAAGAACATAACACATTTTCGGATGCAGACCCGGTAGAACTCCTGGCCTACCTTATGAAGGAAAACAAACTAAAGGCTGTAGACCTTGCCAAAGAATTAGCAATAAGCAAAAGTCTTGTATCGGATATCCTCCATTATCGACCTGGCCTATCAAGAGATATCATTCGTGGATTGGCCAGCAGGTTCAAATTATCCCAGGAACTTTTCAACAAACCTTATAAACTGATCTCGCCGGTAAACTCCCATTTGAAGGATGCCAGTGTGATGAATACGAAAAAAAAACTTTCAAAAGCGATCTAAGCTGCCGCTCACAACCTTGGCGTCGCCGGCTTATAGGCCGCCTCAAAGGAATTAGCTCCCCTGGTCCTTAGCTTGCGGCGATAGACCTTATCTCCACAGGTGACGTATAGAATATTGAATGCGCTGCCCCCAAAGCAAACATTGGAAGCCTGACCCGAAGGCACCGGCAAAATAGCATTCACCCGTCCTGCCTGATCCAGTATCTGGATGCCCATGCGGGAGGTGGTGTATACCCTGCCGGCGGTATCGCATTTGAGACCATCGGGCCATGCGTTCTCCTCTGTGTCAGGTACATGGAGCCAGCCAAAACGTTGTTTATTGGCCAGGCTTCCATCAGGCAGAATGGTATAGAGCCATATCCAATGGCTGGCGGACTCCGTGACATACAGCTGTGTCTGATCAGGCGTAAGAGCAGCCCCGTTTGGAAATCTGATCCCCTCGTCTACTACCTTCTTCTCCCCTTTTGGCGTTATCAAAATGATCTTACCCGGCTTTTCCGACCCATTGGGAGAAGTGACATAAATATTCCCATTGTGCGCTACCACGAGGTCGTTACCGGAAATGCTGTCTGCTACGAGGCTGACCTCCGCCGTCGATTGCCCGGCGCCCGTACCCGACTGTCCCGAGCCTGTTCCATAGGCCAATATCTCGCGGCTACCCGTACAGGTATAACGTCTGCCGTCAGCCCCAAAGCTGGTGCCGCTGGCCTTTTTGGAATCGATAGCCAGGGGGATCGGCTTCCCATCCGGACCTACCCTATATGTTTTCCCATTGGGAATGTCCTGGAAGAACACTTCACCCGCGGCATTGGCGGCCGTCCCTTCGGTAAATGAATAACCCTGTCCCACCAGCTCCCAACCTTCGCCCGGGATAAGAAGATCACCCAGGAACTGGTTCTTCGAAGCGCCTGCAACAACAGGTTGAGGCCAATCCTTCCACAGCCAGCGCATCGCCTCGGGGAACAGGGAAGTACCCTGTGCCCCGCTGTGCCCCCCTTCTCCCCATACATGCCGGACCTCATATCCCGCGAAGGTCAGCGCCCTTTCCATCATCTCGTTGGCCTTCCACCAGTCACCGCCATAAATATTGAGATCGTTCGACCCATCCTGTAAAAAGATCCTTAACGGTCTGGGCTCATACTTCCTGATGAGTCCGGGATATCTATCGCCGCCCCTGAGACTTACATATGTACCAATGGCGCTGAACACCCGGGAAAAAGCATCCGGACGCTGCCATGCAGCCGTAAAAGCGGCTATCGCTCCGCTGCTTGAACCGCCGATGGCCCTGTCATTCCCGTTCTTTGAAAGATGTATCGGGCGGCCGTCCGTCGCGGTATGCGTTTCCACGTCGGGTAGTATCTCGTCCAGGATAAAACGGGCATAAGCATCCCCAAGCCCATCGTATTCAAAGCTGCGGTTGAACCGGTCCAACGCCGCGGCCCCGTCAGCCGTCCTCACCCGCCCCGGTGTGACAAAAACGCCGATGGTCACGGGCATCTGTTTGTTATAAATAAGATTGTCAAATACCACCGGCGCCTTCCACTGGACGCCATCCTGGTTGACATACACACAGGCGGGCCGGCCGGGTTTGTATTCAGCAGGTATATATACCCAGTATTCCCTCCAGGTGCCGGGGAATATCTTTGAATGATCGAATGTAAATTTCAATACCTCGCCCTGGGGAACGCCGGGATGCACGACACCGGCGGAGTCGACAGGATATTGTTCGGCCGGGGTCTGGGCCGCAGCTGAGCAAGCATGGATAATACCGGCAAGTAAAATGAGTATATTCTTATTCATGCGACAAGCGTTTTTTCAAGATAATAATTAAGGCCGATATCCGGCGAATATTTATTTAATTAGTGACCATCGATCACCCCAACTGGTGCAACCATTCGCTCAATTCATCCGGGCTACGCTTTTCCTCCGCGCTGCCCACCGCTACTTTCGCCCCGCAAAACCTTTTATCATGCGTCTGCACCGTAGTATATTCCCCCTCGTCGTCATCATCGCCCTGTCCTGCACAAAAAGCCGGACAGATAAAACCCCACAAATAGACCCTGCGTCCGGAAGCGCCGACACCGGCGCCATAACAGGCACCGGAGCTCCACTTGGGGATGCAGTCACAAAGACTATCGGCACAGAGGGCGGCAGTCTCGTCTCTGACGATCAGCGTCTAACGGTATATATACCTGCCGGCGCCGTCACGCAGGCACAGTCCGTCAGTCTTCAGCGGATCACGAACCAGGCGCCCAACGGCATGGGCGACGCTTACAGGATCAAGCCAGCCACAGCCGTGCAAAAACCCTTTAAGCTTTGTTGGAAATTCAATAAGAATATCCTGAATGGCGCCAGGCCAAACACTGTAGCGGTTGCCTACCAGGACACTCAAAGCACCTGGCATGCCAGCAAACAGACAAATGTGGATGAGCAGGACAGCACTATTTGCGTCGATCTGAAAAACG
>DASZVM010000193.1:0-10114 GCA_035547295.1 Puia sp.
CCACGGCTACTTAACCGCAGCAGCTTAGAAGTAGTTTGATGCCAACGCCTGCACGTCGATACCGGGAGGCCATCTCCCATCTTTTACAAAGCATCAAATTCCAAATTCAAAGAACTCTTCATTTGTTCGTGCCGCCTAATAACCGGGATTTTGTGTCATGGGCGATGTACGGTTTGCGTCGATCACCGGCTGCGGGATGGGCAGCAAGGTATCCCTGGCCGCGACATTCGGAGCGGCGATCTTATTATATAGTTTAACCCTGTCCAGCCAACGGTGCGTACGCAGCAGAACATAACGCCTGTCCTCCTCGGAGAAAAGCTCCCTGGCCCTTTCATCCAGGATAAAGTCGATGGTGATATCGCCGGCATCCACGGGTGCGGCATGGGCCCTTGCCCGTAATGCATTGATGGCATCGGCAGCGCCCTGCAGATCGTTCAGGTCGAAGTCGGCTTCCGCCAGCAGCAGGTAGGTCTCCGCCGAGCGCAGGAACACCTGGTCATTATACTGGGGATCGATCAGCACATTCGTGGTACTGGACCAGTCCCACTTGGACGTGGAAGGCCAGTTGGGATTGGAAAGCTTTTCCACGCCCGTGCTGTCCAGCCAAACGGTATCCCCGATGGCATACCCCTTGGGAGGCGTCGTATTCATCAGGTAATAATAATGCCAGGCATAGCTGGAACCTCTGTCGTCGGATACACCCTTGAACAGGTTCATCATCCACCGGGTAGGGCTCATCCGGCCAATGCCCCGTCCCCCTGCGGCCGCAACCACCTGCACCGGGCTGGTGGCCTTCCCATCCGTACCGGTGACCTTCAGGGAATAGTAACGGTTGGCCCAGTAACGGCGCATGATATTATACCCTTCCCCACCGGTGATGGTCAGGTCGTTCTGGATGCCCCAAAGGGTTTCTGTATTACCCTCGCTTCTCATGGAATTACCGTCGAGGAAGAGGTCTGTGAATGGCGTTCCCGGGTTGGCGGCATTCACGCCAAAACGGCTGGTCATCAATGCATAGCTGGGATTGGTGGTGACCTTCAACGCTTCGATCTTCGCGCTGTCCGCCTTACCCATGGAAAGATACAATTCAGCCAGGTAATGCGAGGCGATACCCTGTATCAGTTGCGCATCGCTGGCAGCCGTAACAGGGAGATGCTGTTCGGCAAAGAGCAGGTCGTCCCGCATGACATCGCGCACCTGGGCCACAGGCGTCCGCTGCCAGTCGGTTTTGATATTCGATCCGGTGGATTCTTCCAGGTTCAGAGGGACATCACCCCAGAGATAAGTAAGATGCCGGTAGCACCAGGCCCGGATCAGCCTTGCCTGGGCAACAATATTATCCTTCTCCGCATCCGTCCATTCGATCTTCGCCTCCGCCGCCCGGTTGACGATGGTGTTCGCAGCATTGATGGTCTCATACAGCCAGCCCCAGACATCATTGTAATGTCCAAAAGAGGGGTTGTTGATGACGGCCCACAGGTTGAATACGTCGATGGTCGGATCACGCCAGTTGCCATAGGCATTGTCAGTGCCGATCATGGCCTGCATGCACATGATATCGTTGATGCTTTTATAAAGGTTGCCGCTCCGGTACCGCCGCGCTTCGTCATAAAGGCCGTTCACGGCATTCTGGAAACCGTCCTTGCTGGTGAAAAGCAGGTTCGCAGTTCCCTGGGCGCGGGAGTCCTCGTTCAGCAGGTTCTTGGAGCAACCCGCCAGCAACGATATGCTGACCAGACCGATGAAAAGTTTTTTATAGCGTATCATAAACTGTCGATTGAATGATTGAACGATGATGTTTTAAAAGCTGACGTTGATGCCTGCCAGGAATTCTTTCTGAAGGGGCGTTCCCTTCTGGCTGGACAGCTCCGGGTCCAGACCTGTCCATTTGGTGAACGTAAACAGGTTACGGGCCTCCACATAGATCCGCAGCCGGCTGAGAGCCGTCCGCGATACCATGCTGGAAAAGTCATAGGACAACATCGCGTCCTTGACACGGATATAGCTGTCGTTCTGGACGATCTGTGCGCTCAGCCGGTTAGCATCGATCGAATTGGCATAATATTCATTGGTCGGATTGGTCGGTGTCCACCAGTTCTTGATGACGGTGTTGTGTCTGACGCCCGACTGAACACCACCTTCGCTGAGCAGCTCATTGGCCTGCCGGACCCCTTGCACCCCTTGTACAAAAATGTATAAGCTGAATGCTTTGTATTTGAAGGTATTGCTGAGCCCCCAGACATAGCTTGGCTGGAAGGTACCGAGAATGGTGCGGTCGGCTTCATTGATCTTTCCGTCATGATTGACGTCCTTGATCTTTGCCCATCCCGGATGCACAAGCCCCTGCGCCGAATGCGCCGTATCATCCGTCAGCTGATAAACACCGTCGAAGAGATACCCGAAATCCGAGTGAATGGGATGGCCGATGAACCAGCTGTTCAGCGTATCGCTCTTGCCATCGCCATAAAGCTCTACGATCTTATTCCGGTTCAGAGAGATATTGCCGCTCAGCGTCCAGGAGAAGTCTCTTTGCTGTATCGCAACGGCCCCTATTGCAAGCTCGATACCCTTGTTATTGGTCTTGCCGATGTTCTGGGTGATCTTACTGATACCTTGCACCGGTGATATCTGCCTGTTCAGCAAAAGGTCATGCGTATTCGTGTTATAGACATCTATCGAACCTTGTATGCGGTTCTTAAAAAGACCGAAGTCGATACCTATATTGGAGGAGACTGTAGTTTCCCAGCGTAGATTGGGGTTGTCCAGTGTCGAGTCGACATATCCGGGCGCGGTAACGGACCCATCGATATAATTGTGTGTCATCAACTGCGCCAGCGTTGCATAGGGGTTGATGGCCTGGTTACCATTGCTGCCATATGAGACGCGCAGCTTCAGGTTGGAGAACAGCGGAACATGCTCCATGAATTTCTCATTGACGATATTCCAGCCCAGGGCCACAGAGGGGAAGAACGCATATTTGTTGTTGACGCCGAATACGGAAGAGCCATCCCTCCGGCCGGTGACGGTCAGCAGGTAACGGTTGTCATAGTCGTAGTTCAGCCTGTACATCTGTGAGATGAGGATACGCTTGCCATAGTCCGATAAAGGAAGGACCTTCAACGCAACATTTGCCTGGTAGGCCGTCAGCACATCGCTGGGAAATTGCTGGGCATTCAGCGTATGGGTAGTAGTAATGTCCTGCTCATAGCTATAAAGTCCGGTGAAATGGATGGAGCTTTTGCCGATCTCTTTGTCGTAGTTCAGGATATTCTCGATGGTGGCATTATTGACATTGCTGTTGCTGGTACTGAGGTCGCCGCCGACCGATAACCCCTGCAGGGTATTCCTGCCATAATAAGTACTGACGTCTCTTTGCTGGTATTCAAAGCCCGTATTCAGCCGGTAGGACAACCCCTTTACAAAGGGCACTTTCACCTGGAAATAGTTGGTGGTAAACACCTTGTAAGTATTGTCCGAGCTGATGGCCAGGGTAGGCGCCAGCGGGTTGCCAAAGTGTACATCCTGGGGCCATGGATAGATCTCCTGGTTGCCGGCAGAGTCAAAGGCAGTGGTCAGCGGATTGAACATATAAGCGCCATTTTCCCCGCTGAAGTCAGCCGGCTGTCCGCCCCTGTTGGTATAGGACAGTTGGGTATTGGTCCCGTAGGTCAGCCAACTGGTGATCGTAGCTTCCAGGTTCAGCCGGGTGGAGGCCCTTTTGAAATTATCGTTCTCCGCCACGCCCTTGGTGTTCAGGTAGCTGGCCGAAGCAAAATATTTGACGGCGGTATTGCCGCCCCTGATGCTGAGGTTATGCTGGAATTTAGTCCCTGTACGTGTTGCCAGGCCAACCCAGTCCGGGAATTTTTTAGAGTCGTAGACTTCCTGCTCCGAAGTAGTGATAGCCTGTTGTCCTTCCCGGGCGACCTTGAACTGGTAGAACTGTTCGGGTGACAGCAGCTCCGGCAGATTGGTTATTTTTTGCATGCCGGCAAATCCATCGTAGGATATCACCGGTTTGCCGTTGCTCCCTTTTTTGGTAGTGATAAGGATCACCCCGTTAGAGCCGCGGGAACCATAGATGGCAGAGGCCGAAGCGTCCTTTAGTACCTCCGTGGAGGCGATATCCGAAGGATTGATCTCGGAAATGCTGCCGTTATAGGGGATGCCGTCAAGAATGATCAAGGGAGCAGTACTGGCTTTGATGGATTTCTGACCCCTTATCAGGATGTTGACGCTGCTGCCCTCTGCGCCGCCCGAGGTGGTGGTAACCGATACGCCGGGAAGAGCGCCTTCCAGCGCCTGCGCGAAGTTGGTATTCGGCATGTTCTCCAGGCGTTGCTGATCCAGGGATACGACAGAGCCTGTGATATCCCGCCGTTTTTGCGTACCATAACCAACGACCACCACTTCATTGAGGCTGGCTGTTGTCGCTGTCATGGAAACATTCAGGGTGCCCCCGCGCACCTGCTGTTCCTGGGGGGCATAACCCACATAATTAAAGGTTAGGGTTGATTTCAGCCCCGGCACCGCAATGCTGAACCGTCCCAATGAATCGGTGGTAGTACCCCGTTCGGTACCTTTCACCTGGATCGAGACGCCGGCCAGCGGTTCGTTCTTCGCCTGGTCGCGAACAGTGCCTTTTACAGTGACCTGCTGCGCTATCAAGCCGGCAGGGAAGACGAGTAAGCTGCAGATCAGTAGAAAAAAGAGCCTTTGCAATCGATTAGACGTATGCATTTCTTGTTTTTTAATATGGCAACAAATAAACTATCCGTTAAATCGGCGCACCCTCAGGATGCACCTGCTACTAATATATTTTTCTTAAAAGCCGATGGAGTTGCCTCCGTCCACCGGTAATACGATACCTGTTACATACTTTGCCGCATCGGACGCCAGGTACACGGCAGCAAAACCCACATCCTCCGGCTTGCCGAGATACCCCATGGGTGTCCGTGAGAGCACCCTGTTCCTGCGTTCAGGATCATTGTCCAGCGCCTTTGCGGACATGGCCGTCTCGATAAAGCCCGGTGCAATGCAATTGACCCTGATACCCCGGGGTGAAAGGTCTACGGCCATGGACCGTGTCATACCTTCTACCGCGGATTTCGCAGCGGTATAAGCCACCACCTTGGGGATACCATATTTAGCCGCCATGGAGCTGATCATGATGATGCTCCCTGCTTTTCTCGACGCCATTTTCCTGGCTACCTCCCGCGTCAGCGTAAAGACGGCCGTCTGGTTCACCCGAACGATGTCCCCGAATTCTTCGTTGGTCACATCCAGTATATCCTTTTTCATGTTGATGCCGGCATTGTTCACCAGCACATCGATGGGCCCTTCGGTGGATTCTATTTCGTCTATCATAGAGGGTATGTCTTCCAGCCGGGCCAGGTCGAATGCCCGGTAAACCGCCTTATCCCCCAGTTCCCGGCAGATATGCCGCAGGACATCTTCTTTCCGGCCAATGATGATCACTTTTGCACCTGCTTCCCTGATCGCCCGCGTAATGGCCAACCCCAACCCACTCCCTCCACCGGTGATCAGTACCGTCTTTCCCGTCAGATCGAACAAATGATTATTCATTTCCATCGACTAAAAGTAAATAGCTTTCATATCCGGGCCAACGAAGCGGGACGCCGCAAAAAGATCCTCAATTTTTCATACGTTCCCGGTAACGTTTGCATGATATCATATCAGGGAAAGAGAAAAATAATTTATAAAAAAAATAATTTGAACCGATTGCATGTAAATATTTACAAAATATACGGCTTCTTGTACGGAGCCGCTCTAAAAATTGCACCTGACGATCCCAGTGTTGCAGTGTCCCGGCAACGATTGCGGAATAATGGCTATATTTAGCTCCCGGCTAAAACCTTTTGAATGAGTGAGCAGCATATTGTGACCATAAAGGATATCGCGCAGCAATTAAAGCTTTCCGTCTCCACCGTATCGCGGGCCCTGCGCAACAGTACCGAGATCAAGCCGGCAACCCGGCAGTTGGTCCGTGAACTGGCCGCCGAGCTGAATTACAGCCCCAACCCCATCGCCCTTTCGCTGAAAGAGAAGAAAAGCAAGATCATCGGGGTCATCGTCCCGGAGATTGCCAACAATTTCTGTGCCTCCACCATCGCCGGCATCGAGGACATCGCCTATAGTAAAGGGTATCATGTCATTATCTTCCAAAGTCACGAGAAACTGGACCGTGAGGTGATCAATACCCAGTTGATGGCTTCCCGGAGGATCGAGGGCCTGATCATATCCCTTTCCAATGAGACGAATTCATTCGACCATATCAGGGAGACTATTGACAAAGGGATCCCTGTGGTCATGTATGACAGGGTCTCGGAAGACATTTCCACCCATAAAGTTGTCGTCAACGACTATTACGGAGCCTATAAGGGCACGGAGCACCTGATCCAGGAGGGTTATCATAAGATCGCGCACGTCACAATCTCGAAATTCCTTTCCATTACGCAAAAAAGGCTCAACGGCTATGTCGATGCCCTGCGGAAATACGATATACCTGTCAGGAAAGAGTGGATCGTCCATTGCAACTTCGAGACGGCGGAGCAGTCCATCCGTGAGCTGTTTTCGGGGAAAGACAGGCCCAATGCCATCCTTGCCTCCGTTGAGCGCCTGGCGACAAGCTGTATGAACGTATTAAAGGAAATGAATTTGCGCATCCCCGAAGACGTCGCGCTGGTAGGGTTTTCCGACAATCCCATCAATCATCTGCTGTCTCCGGCCCTGACTTCCGTCCGGCAGCCTACCTTCGACATCGGTCAGCAGGCGGCCGAGCTTTTGCTGAACCTTATCGAGAATAAGAACGCAGTGCAGAAATACAGGACGGTGCAGCTGGAGACAACGCTGGAGATCCATGATTCTTCCCGGCGGAATGGATCGTAATGCGTCAACCGTCATTTTTCCCGGTCTTCCGCAGCGAAGAATTCCGGACAATGAGCCCGGACGCCAGGACGATCTTATTCGATTGAATCCCGCGCAGTGGAAACACCCAGCATCTTCGCGATATCATACATGTTGACTTCCTTGTCTTTATCCACTCCTGCCGCTTTATCATGTAAATATAGGAAGGCTTGCACCAGTTAACAAAATCGCTGCACAGACAGAAGAACAATCACCGGTAACACATAAGACACTCCGTAAACGCCTACGGCCTCTTCCCGCAAAAACCGGAGCGCTTCATTCATATGCTTTTTGATCGTCAGCTTCGAAATACCCAGGCGCTCCGACACCTCTTCATAGCTCAACCCATGCTCACGCACCAGCACAAAGACCTGCTTTCTTTTCGCAGGCATGCGATCGATGAGGGCATTCACCTGTTTGGCAAGCTCCGCATATTCCAGCTGTCTGTCTATCTCCACCGGCGCTGCCTGCTCCTCTTGCAGGGGTGCGAGGACAACCATCGATCGCTGCTGTTTACGCACATGGTCGATGACGGCATTCCGTGCATATGTGAATAAAAGGTTCTCCACACGTGCGACATCCACGGTATCCAGGTGCTCCCATAGCTTCATATAACAATGCTGAAGGATATCTTCGGCAAGATGCGTATTTCGGGTATGCTTCAGGACGAAACAGTAAAGCTTATCCCTGGTAAGTTCAAAAAGGCTATCGAAAAGACGGTATGATCGGGCGGACGAAGTCATGATGGGACGACAAAACTAACAGCCCACTATTACGTGAATGTTAAGTCTCCGCACAATCCGAAAATCGACTACTACCCTACCCTCACTTCGCACGTAAACTATAGCGAAACCTTTTTATGAACAGATCGCTCGCTATAAAATATTTCGGTGGGAAAGCTACGCCGGAGGAAGCAGCACTCATGGAAGAATGGCTGCAATCGCCGGAAAACCAGCGCCGGATGGAACAATGGCTATGGGAAGACTGGCAGACGACCGGTGGCGCCATGCCCAGGGAGACGGTCCGTCGCATGCAAAACAACCTGCATCGAAACATAAGACAGCCTCGTGTCATCCCATGGAAAAAAGCCTTATCCGCCGCGGCAGCGGTCCTGATCATCGTTGTCACAGGCGCCCTGCTCCGGAGCCGCAAACCCACGGCCTCCGTGACGGCACAGATCGTCTTTGCAGACAGCCTTGTCAATAGCACCGGCACTCCTGTCAAAGCAACGCTGCCCGACAGCTCCATCGTCTGGCTGAACGCCAACACCGTGGTAGCTATCGCTGATGGTTTTGGCCGACGTGACCGTCGGGTACGCGTCAGCGGTGAAGCATATTTTGATATAAAAACCGATCCTGCCCGGCCCTTCCTTGCCGGGTCCGGTCCGCTGACCACCAGCGTGCTGGGCACCACCTTTACCATCGAAGCCTATCCTGCGGAAAAAGAGATCCGCGTCTCGCTCATCAGCGGCAAGGTAGCCGTCGGTTCGACAAATACATCCTGCACGTTGATTCCGGGACAAATGGCAACCTATGCAAGCCAGGGCAGGACTGTGTCCATCTCCTCCCTGACACTCGATCCCGCCGCATGGATACATGGTAAGATCATTCTCAACAGGCTGGCGCTTCCGGAGGCGCTGGACAGGTTGAGCAGATGCTACCACATTCCCATCCGGTACGATCCCGAACAATTACAAAAGATGGTGATCACCGGCGAATTCGATCGCGACTCCTTATCCGAGGTCTTACGCTCCGTCCTGTTTGTACATAACCTGCGGTTCAGGGATATGGGCAACGATGGTTATCGAATCTTTTAACAACCCTATCATCAACTTATGACACGAAGTATCAGCGCTCTGATCATTAGCCTCACCCTGCTCGTTGTTTTCCCGACAGCCGGTGTCCTGGCCCAACACTATAACAAACTATCGGAAAAGGTTACCATCCATCTCGTTCACACAGATGCCGATGCGGTCATCCAAGCATTAAAAGCAAGCTCGACTTACAATTTTGTCTACGATCCTTCCCAATTGAAGAACATACCCATCGATGAAGTGAACTTCAACGCCGCTGCCCTGGGGACGGTGCTTGAAAAGCTCCATCGTATCAGCGGCCTTTCGTTTTCCGTAAACAACAAGACCATATCCGTCCAGAAAGGGACAAAGCCGGCCGAACGTAAGGCCACGGAGGTCAGCGGCAAGGTTATCGAGGTCGCAACAGGCAACGCCCTGCCCGGAGCCACCATACGGACAGCATCCGGAGGAACAAGCCTCACGGACGACAGAGGAGAATTCCATCTCAGCCTTCCAACGGCCGGCGACCTTTACATTTCGTTCACTGGTTTCAAAACAAAGGCCGTCAAACCCTTACCGGGTGCATCCTCCCTCGTGATCGCGCTCGATCGTACGGACACCAGCCTGGGCGAGGTGGTAGTGGTCGGGTATGGCACCCAGCTAAAACAAAAGGTCACCGGATCCATCGCTACCATTGGTGGATCCGATCTCCGGCAAACACAGGCGCCCAACTTCACAGACGCAATGGTGGGCCGTCTGCCGGGTGTGCAGATCAGCACCACCACGGGTGTACCAGGCTCGATGGCGGCCATCCGGGTCAGGGGTACGGGTTCCATCACGGCCGGCAACGAACCCCTGTATGTGGTGGACGGTTTTCCCCTGGGCGAACAAACGCTCAGCGATTTCAACACGGCCGACATCGAATCCGTCAGCGTGCTCAAAGACGCCTCCTCCACGGCCATCTACGGTTCACGGGGCGCCAACGGCGTCATTATCGTGACTACCAAAAGAGGCAGGAAAGGCAAGGCAAAGATCGCTTACAACAGCTATGCCGGCATGCAGGAGGTTTCCAAAAAGATCGATCTGCTGAATCCCGGGGAGTTCGTACAATATGCCATCGACGCCCGCAACAACGCCTGGACCTACCTTGGTCACAGCGCCAGCGATCCCAACAGCGCCCGGTCGCCCCTTTATCAGATCTCTCCCTATTTCTACGACCAGAAAAGCTGGGTGAGGACAGACTGGCAGGACCAGGTATTCCGCAAGGCGCCGGTGACAGACCATCAGCTTTCCGTCTCCGGAGGCAACGATGCCTTTCGCTATCTGCTGTCAGGGTCCTGGTACCAGCAGCAGGGCATTATAAAAAATTCTTCCTTCACCCGCTATTCGCTGAGA
>DASZVM010000194.1:0-3759 GCA_035547295.1 Puia sp.
AGACCCTGCAAATTTCTGGAGAATCTTCTTTCTTATCACCCTGATAGGCTCGATAGTGGGGCTGAAGGCGGTGTCACATTAAAAGCTTTCCATCATTTTCAGACAGGCATTCATATAACCCAGCGCATAAGCCATTCCGGCATACCAGGGCTCACCGCAGCTCATCTGGGGGGTATGGTCCGGTATCAGCACGCCCTGAAAGCCGGCAGCTTTAAGTATCTTCAGGATACGGATCATATCGATATCTCCTTCGTCCACGAATACTTCCCTGTAATGGGGCACTTTACCTTTTACGTTCCGGAAATGAATGTAGGCGATGTCGGGTGCATAGGACCGGGTAGCTTCATATACATCCCCTTCGGTCATTTCAGCGATGGATCCCAGACAGAACTCCAGGGCATTGGACCTGCTGGGCCGCATGTCCAGTAATTTCCTGTAGAGGTCCGGCTGGTATACCAGGCGGGGGGTGTCCCGTACCCGGGTGTGCTATCAATCCGGATATCAGAATATGACGAATTTTAATAAATTCTTCAAGGACATCACGCAAAAGACGCCTTCGCAATACAGGAAGGAGATCATCGATTCACTGGTATCTCACTAAAGGGTGGAGACGTGCTCTCTTCTCCATACCCGGGAGAAGTACAGTCCGCAGTCCTTGATGTATTTGTAGAACTCGTAGTCGTTCTCACAATTCAGGATGAATTCGTATGTCGGGCGATAGATGCGCATAAACGTGTCGAGCGCGGGACGCTGCAGACCGGTGATCTTTCTTACCAGGGTCTTGTTGAACCGGTAATCCACGTATTTGTCCTGCTCCTGCTCTATCAGGCGCCGCTGTAAGGCCAGCATCTGGCGGTTCTTCCGGCCGCTGAGCAGCATGTCCAGGTTAAGTCCTATGCCTCCGCTGCCGCTGGAAAAATAATCGGGGGAATAGTCAAAGACCTTGCGGTATTCCTCACGGTTGTCCAGCGAGTCATAACGGTAAGGCTTGGGCCGGACCACTACCAGGGGCAGACTATCGACATTTACAGCCAGGCTGATGTCTAAAGGGTACCCTGGCATAATGCCTTTTATGGGAAAGCGGGCGGTCTGTTTACCCAGATAAGAGAAATAAATGGAGTCGCCGGAAGCCAGCCTGATCTTATAATGTCCTGTCGAATCCGTCATGGTGCCCTGCCCGGATGTTCCCATCACGCTTACTCCTACCATGGCAAAGAGCCGGGATTTGTCGTATACTGTTCCCTTGACCTCCACCTGGGCAAATGCCTGCCGGCCGGATAAGGTCAGCATAAGGGTTATGAACAATAAATATTTAATAAAATTTATATTCGTAATTGATTAAATTGTATCTATTAAATTGTTTTACCAAGGATATTTTGCTTATAAAGATAAATCTAACAGTTGATTGTCTATTGGCGGATGGTGGATTTTAACACCTTATTCATTCGGAAACAGGGCATCCTAAAGGAGCGGAACTCCATCTGCCAAGGGCCTTGGCGGTTCGGCGAAATTGCATTAATAAAATTTAAAATTTGATATTTGTATATGGCTGTCGCTGCCCTTTCACCAGATATTGCCGCAAGTGTCGATGAGGTACAGAAAATTCCTATCGTTACAGGTCTTTTGGAAGTCGTATGCCGTACCACGGGTATGGGTTTTGCCGCCATCGCCCGTGTGACGGGCCAGCAATGGATAGCCTGCGAGGTCCGGGACGAGATCCACTTCGGGTTGAAGCCGGGCGGCGAGCTGGAGCTAAAGACGACCATTTGCCATGAGATCAGAGAAAGCGGGAAGGAAGTGATCATCGAGCATGTGGAAAAGGACCCGGTTTTCTGTGATCATCATACGCCAAGGATGTATGGTTTCCAAAGCTATATTTCCTTTCCCATCTTCCAGAAGAATGGAGAATTCTTCGGGACCCTGTGCGCTATCGACCCCAAGCCCGCCAAGCTGAATAATCCGGCCATCATCGGGATGTTCAGGCTTTTTGCGGAGCTCATTTCCTTTCACCTGCAATCCATCGATAAGCTGCATCTTACGGAATATAGCTTGTCCGAAGAACGCAAAACAGCGGAGCTGCGTGAGCAATTCATCGCCATTTTAGGGCATGACCTCCGCAACCCGTTGAGCGCGGTCTCCAACAGTGCGGAGCTATTGCTGCAAATGTCATTGGAAGAGGATGCGCAGCGGCTGGCGACGATCATCAGGAGCAGTGCCGTCAGGATGGGGGCATTGATCACAAATACCCTGGACTTCGCCCGCGGCCGGCTGGGCGGAGGCATTCAGCTGGAGCTTAAGCCCTGCGATTCGCTGGAAAAAACATTGCATGAGCTGATCGCCGAGCAGCAGGGTCTTTTTCCCGAACGTAAGATCATCACCCATGTCGATCTTACCGGGACGGTGGATTGCGATGACACAAGGATCGGTCAGCTCTTTTCGAATCTGCTCGGGAACGCGCTTAAATACGGTCATCCTCAAACGCCGGTGAAGATAGAAGCGAAGAGTGGGGATGGACAATTTGTATTGTCAGTGACGAACCATGGAGATAAAATATCCGATGCCGTCCTGCAACGCATCTTCCAGCCCTTCTCACGGGGTGAGGTCAAACAGGGCAAGGAGGGTCTGGGACTGGGGCTGTATATTGCCGCGGAGATCGCCCGGGGCCATGGTGGGGATCTGAGTGTGAGCTCGACGGAGAAAGAGACAACTTTTACTTTGAGGATGCCGGTGAAGACGGGGAAGTGATCGCTGAAGGAATAGCATACAAAGGATAGGCCTGAATATTATTATAAGCAGCAAAATTTTCCAACGAAAACCTTATTCCGTATGGAGCTCGTTTTTCCTGTAAGAATAAATGTAAACTCTGCATCGACCCTTGCTTCCCCGATTTGATCTCTACCGGAATGATCTGTTGGCCTTTCTGAATAACATAATCCACTTCAGCATTACTACTTTTCGCTTCACGATGCCAGAAATATAATGGTTCCTGCCGGTAGCAGGAGGCTGGTTTCAATATTTCCAGACCTGCATATTGTTCAGCGATCGCACCTTTATTAATGACATTCACATCGTCCTGCAACAATATGTCAGCGATTTTCAAGCCCAGTATACGTTGAAAAATGCCTGTGTCCAGGAGATGTAATTTCCTTTTCTTAGGATTGCTTTCTGCTCCTAAAGGAAGGCCGTTAGCTGAAGTATGAGTTACTGGAATTACCCATCCGGCCATAATGAGCAGGTCTACTGCTTCTTTTATCTGCTTATGATTAGATTCGCTATGAGCTTTCGTATACACAAATTTCCCCCCAGCCTGCTGAACTACTGAATCAAAGATCTCAGAGATGCGTAAAAAAGGAACATGTTTCCTATATTTCGCAAAATCTGTTCTCAAAGAAGTAATAAGATCGTCCAACGCTCGGGTGCAACGAGCGACATCATGGCTATCAATATAAGCAGCAATCACTTCAGGCATGCCGCCAAGCACCATGAAGCGCTTTAACAAACCGGTCAGCTTTTGATGAATGGGTTCAGCCAAAGGGCGTTGACTATTGGCTTTGTTCTTAGCTTCCAATAATAAGTTCTCTCCACTGGCCAGTAGAAATCCATCAAAAGAAAGCGGGTACATAACTACAGGACGCACTCTATCTACCCTAAATGATGGCATATCAGCCAGTGCGAATTCCAAGATTGATCCGGCAGCAATTACGTGTAATTCAGGGAATTTTTCATAGAAAGATTGTAACGATGAAATGGCCGGGATAC
>DASZVM010000195.1:0-2070 GCA_035547295.1 Puia sp.
GCTTTGGACATGCATCCGGCCGCCGTTCTTGGAAAGGAACTCCTTACACAGCATCAGACCCAACCCGGTGCCGGACTCCCCCCCCGTACCCTTGGTCGTATAGTAGATGTCTTCCATCATCAGCTTCTGGATAATCTCCTCGGTGATACCCGTGCCCGTGTCCTGCACATAGACCTCGATATGACTGCGCATCTCCCTGGCCTCTATACAGATGGTGCCTTCCTCCGGCGTGAATTTTATGGCATTGGACAACAGGTTGCGCAGGACCAGGTTGATCATATCCCTGTCGGCATATACGAACACCGGTCTCTCCAGCTTGCTGCGGATATAGATCTTCTTTGCCTCCGCCTGCAGCCGCAAAAGCTGGAGCACTTCCTGGGTGATCTTGGAAATGTCCAGCAGCTGGGGCTTTACCGCTTCGGCATACATCTGGCTTTTTGCCCATTGCAAGAGGTTTTCCATCAGCCCCGTGGTATAGCTCAGCTCGTTCACCATATCCGGTATCAACATTTTTATGTCATCTCCCGGAAGGTCGTAACGCTGGATATTCCGGAAAAGGTTCCGCAAGGCATACAACGGATTCTTCAGATCGTGGGCGATAATGGAGAATAGCTTGTTCTTTAAAGTATTCAGCTCCGTCAGCTGCTGGGTCTGTTCCTGCATCAGGGCTGCTTTTTCCGCGATATCCGCCTTGTGACGAAGTATCTTCAGATTGCTGCGGCGCAGCTGGAAGTTCTTCTCATAGCTTTGCTGCTGAAACCTGCTGTTCTCGGTCTTTATCAGCAGCAGACCGCAAAAAATGAAGAACAAAGCCAGCAGATGATTGAGGACAAAGAAGTAATAATGGGCTTCCTCCAGCTTGTAAGTATAGCTGTTCCAAAAAGTATCCACCGCGAAATAAAGAGCCATGGAAAGGGTAAAACAGAAAATGATATTGTAGATCTTCTGAAGGAAGAACACCGACAATACACCATAAAGGACAAAGAAAAATTCGATACCCAGATCGATGTGTGTGGCATAGACCACGCTGGTCATTACAGGATAAAGCGTAAAATAACAGAGACGGGCCAGCTCATATTGCTGATAGTGGGTAAGGGCAAACACCAGGAGGCTGATAAAAACAGGGCTGCAGGCGATCATCCAGGCATAAGCCGGCATTTGTTCCTTATTCAGCAGAATGATAATAGGAATAGCGACCCCGGCCGCCAGACCGACAAAATTCATGAGGTTGAATATCCCTAGCTTTCTTTTTTCGTAACTACCAAGGGAGGGCTTGTATCCAATGTTTTTTACATAGGACTGAAAAAGAGAGATTTTTTTTACAGCCGTGTGCATGGTTCAGAGCCTTGGTTTTATCAGTCGGGTCCAACTGTTCACCGCCCGGGAAATCGATTTAGCGCTATTCAGATAAGGATATTAAACGTACGGATTACATTTTTATTTAGATTACCGCTACGAAAAAAAATAGTTACCCGATCTGAATGTGGTGATTTTTATATATTAACACATAAGATAATACATTCCACGAAACAGGACAAAAAAGCACTATGTATAGTTATTTCCCGAATATGAGCTCATGTTTTTGGGTGACGGTACTGATGGGCGCTGTCTGGCCTTTGACTTATTGAAGATATGGGCCCCTTTATCGATGCCCTTCCGTCTTTCTTTCTGCTCCGTCTCGGGTAGATGGATGGTTTCCCGGCAAGCCTCGCCGCAGCAGCCTTCATACCGGGCCGCACAGTCGGCGCATTGGATGAACAGCAGATGACAGCCCTCATTCCGGCAATTGGTATGGGTGTCGGCTGGTTTTCCACACTGATGACACCGGGCGATGACCTCGTTGCTGATACGTTCACCCAACCTGTCGTCAAATACGAAGTTCTTTCCCCGGAACTTGTTTTCCAGCCCCTTTTCCTTTACCGTATTGGCATAATGGATGATGCCTCCTTCCAGGTGAAAGACATTGGTAAAACCTTTATGGAGGAGATAAGCGCTGGCTTTTTCACAACGTATCCCTCCCGTACAGTACATGATGATGTTCTTTTCCCGGTGATCAGCCAGCATGCCGGC
>DASZVM010000196.1:0-2682 GCA_035547295.1 Puia sp.
CGTCGTATCCAGTCCCGAATTCGTCGAAGACGGACTGATACCCGCCAAATACACCTGCCAGGCAGAAGGGGTCAACCCTCCATTGGCCATAGATAATGTGCCTGAGGACACCCATAGCATGGTCCTCATCATGGAGGATCCCGATGCCCCTTCAGGCGCCTTTACCCACTGGGTCCTTTACGATATCCTGCCGGGCAACAGCATCGAAGAGAACACGGACGAGGGTGTCAAAGGACTCAATTCCAAAGGGGAAACGGGTTACTCCCCCATCTGCCCGCCTGACGGCATCCACCGGTACTACTTCCGTGTATATGCTTTAGACAGTGGTATCGACCTCCGGCCGGGTGCAGACCGTACAATGGTGGAAGAAGCAATGGCCGCGAAGATCATGGCCACAGGCAAGCTGATGGGCCGCTATGGGACACCCGAAGCGGTCCGGGCCTCAACCCCCCATCCATAATAAGACCAGCGAATGGATCTGAGGACAGCCTATCCTTTCTGGTTATTGGATAAAGGGATACTGGGTTCTTACCCTTCCCTGGAAAAGGATATTTCGACAGAGGTGGCGATCATTGGAGCCGGCATCAGCGGGGCGCTTATAGCCTGGCAGCTGTGCCATGCCGGTATCAAATGTGTCATGGTGGACAGGCGGCACGTGGGCATGGGAAGCACCGCCGCTACCACCGGGCTCCTGCAGTACGAAATAGATACGCCGCTGAGCGAGTTGATCACAAAGACAGGGCATAAAAATGCTACCGAAAGTTACCTCCTTTGCGCTCAAGCCATCGACGAGCTGGCAAAACTAAGCAGCAAACACAGACATGCAGGATTCGCCCGGCGCCCCAGCTTTCAGTATGCATCCTTTGCAAAAGATATCCCACTATTAAAAAAAGAATACACCCTCCGGAGATCCATTGGCCTGAAGCTGGACTGGATGGACGAAAAAGACATAAAAACCCTTTACGGCTTTAACAAACAAGCCGGCCTGCTCTCCAAAAAAGGTGCCGTCGTCAATGCATACGGACTCACCCATTCTCTCCTGAGCGAATGCCGGGGGATGGGATTAAAGATATATGACCACACAGCCGTCAAAACCATTACACATCATAAAAGAAGCATACAGCTTATTACGACAGACAAGCACCACATACATGCACGCAAGGTGATCATTGCCTGCGGCTATGAGTCCGGCGCCTACCTTCCAAAAAGAGTGGATATCCTTTCTACCACCTATGCCATCGTCAGCGAACCCATTCCGGAAAAAATGCTCTGGCATGAGAATTCGCTCATCTGGGAAACAGCCAGCCCCTATCTCTATCTTCGAACGACAGGTGACCGCCGCATCATGATAGGGGGAAAGGACGACGCGTCCTCCAGCGCCTATAAAAGAGAGCGTTCCCTTCCCCGGAAGGTAAAAGAGCTGGAACATTCATTTGCCCGGCTATTTCCTCATATCCGATGGAAAACAGACTTCCACTGGGCAGGTCTTTTCGCCGGAACAAAGGATGGCCTGCCATACATCGGCAGCCTTCCCCAACGCAGGCATCTCTATTTCGCGCTGGGTTTTGGCGGCAATGGCATCGTCTTCAGCCAGATCGCCGCCGTCCTGCTAAAAGACCAGATCACAGACCGAAAGAACCCTTACGCACAGATATTCCGTTTTGACAGATAGGCTGTGGACAAACTTCCCCTCAGTTGCCGGCAGAACAGGAGGATCGAAATTTGCATATCCCACACTAAACGATTTGCTATGATACGCAGGGACGGAGCATTGACCAGCCTGTGGCAGGACACCACTTCCAGGGACAAAGAAAGCCTCACCGGCAACCGATTATCCACTGAAGACCGATCTTTTGAGGTAGTCATCGTGGGAGGAGGCATTACAGGACTGACCACCGCAGTCATTTTGCAGGAAGCTGGTTTTAATTGCGCCATCCTGGAGGCCAATACGCTTTGTTTCGGCACCACCGGTGGCACAACCGCACATCTCAATACAGTGCTCGATACCCCTTATACTACCATTATTAAGAACTTCAATAAAGAAACCGCACAGACAATAGCACAGGCCGCAAAGGCCGCCATCTCGCACATCCGCTCCAACATCGACAGATACAATATCCAATGCGGTTTTGAGCCGGCTACGGCATATATGTTCTCCCAGACGCAGGACCAGACAAAAGAGCTGCACGACATATACGAAGCCAGTAAGGGTCTGGGCATCCATATCGAATATACCCATAAGCTGCCCGTTAATATTTCCATGGATCGGGCGGTGGCCATCCACGACCAGGCAAAGTTCCATCCCACCAGGTATGTAATGGGACTTGCCGAAGCCTTTCAGGCCTCGGGCGGGCGCATTGTCGAATACTGCCCCGTGACAGGGGCAGAGAACAACGATCCCATCACCGTTCACACTGAACGGGGCGATATCACCTGCACATACCTGATCTACGCTACGCATATTCCACCAGGAAAGAACATCCTGGATACAAGGGTCGCTCCATATCGCACTTATGCAATGGCCGTGACCTTAAGAACGCCCTATCCGCAAGGACTTATCTATGACATGTACGACCCTTATCATTACTATCGTACGCAAACCATCGACGGACAAACTTATTTTATTGCAGGCGGCGAAGACCATAAGACAGGACATGAGGAAAACCCCCAATCCCGCTTTTT
>DASZVM010000197.1:0-6449 GCA_035547295.1 Puia sp.
GGTCGATCGTGCGCAGCGAATCCGGTACCTTGTCCGAACCCCAGGCAAGATATCCTTTGATGGTCCTGTGCGCCGCCCACCACCTGTTCCAGGTCAGCAGCTCATCATACACCTCCTCCAGGAACCATTTCTCCTTATAGCGCTTGTATATGTCCAGCACCAGGATGGCGCCCACCGGCGGCTCGGAACGATCCCAGGAATAATTCCCGAAAGGCGCCTGGTAGTTAGGAATGAATCCCTGCTCCGATATCGCCTTGGTGATCTCCACCATATTCGCATAAGCCAGGTCCTTATTGAAATAAGAACACATATACCCGGCAAAATAGGTATCCCAGTCGAACAGCACAAAACCTCCCCAGCCCCGGTTCCACAGCCGGCTCACGGGGGTGATGACCCGCCCGTTGGCCCCATCGTAGACCGTATTCCAGGCCAGGATCGTCTGCATCGCCCGGAAACAATCGGCCAACTGTCCAAAAGCCTGGCCACGCCGCTCTTCTGCCTGACGACGGGTATCCAGGAAAGCCCGGATCTCCTCCAGGCTGCGGCGCCTGCCCGTATACAGGGCCGCCGGCTTATTCAACAAGAGACAGAAATGAGGCGCCGAGCTGACGACATACGCGTTGGGTACCTGCGGCTCCGAACTCCCTACTTCAAGGACCGCCCCGCCTGACCGGTACACCAGCTTCCTGTCACCAGGACTTCCTGCCGGGCCGGCCTCTTCCGTGCGAGCTTCTTCCGACTTAACCTCTTCCGTCCCGACCTGGCCGGCCCAACCATACTGGATACCGGCTTCGACGACAAGCATCTGCCGGGCGGGCTTCAGGGGCGTCACAAGGATCAGCTCGTCCTCCCCGTCCGTAGCGCTTTCCACGGTAAACTCGGCATCACGAAAACGGACGCGCAGACTGGTATAGCTGCCATCATCGGAGCGCAGACCAGGCACCACCTTCTCGGGGTGATGCTGGGTAGGAGAAGCCTTGTAAGCCTCTCTCAAATAATCCCCATCCTCATAGTTGTCCAGGCAAAGATTGATGGAAAATCCCTGGGGCAACAGCACCCACGACAAAAGACTATTATTGTACCAGGTATTCCATCCCTTTGACAACCGCTGCTGTAAAGCCCGGTATTCGGGCGTCCGGATTGACCTCCCTACGGACTGGCCATGGACAAAAATAAAGCACGCCAGACCCAGCAGGGTCCCGATGCCCGCCCGGTAGAGAAAATGATTGAACTTCATTTGATGACTTTTTGAACTTAATCAGTTGACGATTAGTTGCATATGAAAAGGTAGCAATTAATGACCATTTTCCGCCACCCGCAAAGAGCCTGCGCTCGGAATAAAATGCAAAAACCCCTCACAAAGCGAGGGGCCCGACCCGAACAAGAACCACCATGTGTCTCAATTAGTTAATGTAAACCCACAGGCCCCATAGGCAACGTCACCCCTGAGGATGCTGACAGTATAGTTGCCTGTGGGAAGTGCGCCGGGGCTGAGCTCGATTTGGGTGCTATCCTGCAATCCACTGATACCCAATGAACTTAAGGTATTGATCCCCGTATTGCTGACCACCTTCACATTCGAATCGCTCTTAAAGCACCTGCCTTTGACAAATATCTTTATTACGCCGCCCGAGCCTCCAAGGCCCGACTTGGAATATGTCTTGCTTTCCGCGTGCATGTCATCGATATGCATCAGCGGAGAAAGATAAAAACCGAAATCCTTTTTTTCGGACTTGCCGTCGGGATTGGTGATCGTCACCGTTTTCACTTCCTGGAGTGTTTCATCCAATACGTTACCGAACATATCCCTGGGCAGACGCAGGCTGATCACCGCATCGTTCGCTGTGCTGTCTACATAGAGATTGGTCAAAGTCTTGTCTCCGATGGTGACAGTGATATTCTTTGAAAACCCCTTTCCCCCTATCTGCATGGAGTCATTGGGCCTTGGTAGTTCCGAAACATTTGAAAAGGTCTTGGTCCAGCCAAGCAACAGCAGCCGTTTGAATGGCATGCCGACAATAGCGGAAGAACCGCCTGTTTTTACACGGACTACCGCAATGGAGGGAGTGCCGTCCGTGACAAAGCTGTTATAATCCAGCGGAAAAGGGTTGATTGCCTTGATCACCAGCTGCGTGGCGCTGGCCGACTTTACTTCCACCAGGCTGGCGTATTCGCTGGGTACCCCGTCATGCCAGGCGCCGAAGGCAGCACCTACCAGATGACCGAACTCCACGGTGTCCTTGGTGGCATCCGCATTGAAGCCCGTGCCGGTTAATGTGATCTCGTCGTCGGGGTAGGGGTGGACAGGGGAGATGGAAGCGATCGTTACACCCTTGGTATTTCCACCATTTCCGCCATTTCCACCATTGCCCCCGTTGCCTCCGTTGTTATTCCCGCCGCCCGTGGCGGGCGTATTTTTTTGACAGGAAAAGACTGTGATCGCTGTTGCCAGCGCCGTGAGAAAGACCTTTATTTTCATCTTTATGTTTTTTTGGATGATCGAACTGACCACAAAATTTGCATAAAGATGTCTGTTGGTCCATCCCTAAATGATGTGATTTTTGTCAGGGGACGATCCCCTCGTTACGGGCTTTTGAGATGGCCTCGAGCTGGTTGTGTACCTGCATTTTCTGATAGATGTTCTTGATATGGCTTCGCACCGTGTCAAGACTGATGAAATACTGTTCCGCGATGCCTTTGTAGCTTGTGCCCTGGGAAAGGGTAAGCAGGATCTCCCTTTCCCTGCCGGTAAGTTGATACTTATTATCTTCCCCCAAAGGTTTTTTCTGCATGCTGGCAATTACCATTCTTGCCACGTTGGGGCTCATGGGAGCGCCGCCTGAAAGGACCTCGTTAATGGCGTCGAATAATTTTTCAGAGAGGTTTTTCTTCAAAAGGTAGCCGGATGCTCCCGAGCTTATCGCATCGAGGACGGTCTTTGTATCGTCAAAAACGGTAAGCATAATGATCTGGGTGCCGGCGTTGAACTCCCGTATCTTTCGTACGGCATCGATGCCATTTACACCGCCAGGCATATCGATGTCCATTAAGATGACATCGGGTTGGAATTTTTTTACCTGTTTTTCTACGTCCGTAACATTGGCAAAGCTGCCAAGTAAAAGGAAATCCTTTGAGAACATGATAAGCTTTTCAAGGCTGTCACGCAATTGACTGTTGTCTTCAAATATCAGAATGCCCGCTTTCATGGATCTAAATGATACAAAGTTTATACAAAATAGGCGGGTTTATATACCCTGATCATGTGGTTTTATTTTTAGCAGGACCGTCGTACCTTTCCCGTTTCCACTGGATATCGTTACCTCCCCTTCCAACTCTTTTGCCCTTTGCTTCATATTCCTGATCCCGTTTCCCGTTGACCCGTTCCCCGCATCGAAACCCCTTCCGTCGTCTGCTATCCTCAACGTTATTTCATCGTTGTCCATTTGGACAATGATCGTAACTTTTGTACAGCTGCTATATTTGGCGGCGTTATTGATCGCCTCCTTGAAGATGAGGTAAAGGTCCTTGCGTTTATCCAGGCCCATTTGTATCGACAAAGGATCGCCCGACTGCCTGAATTCATATTTTATGTTCAGGGGCTCAAGGATGTCGGCCGCAAATTCCTTCATTTTAAAAATGACCTTCTCGAAGCTGTCGTTCATAGGGTTGATGGCCCATACGATATCGCTCATGCTCTCCATCATATATCCCGAATTGTCCTGGATCTTTTTGAGACATTCCCGGATATTATCTCTTTCGCCGGGATTTTCCAGGGCGACTTTGCTGATGATATTGATGCTGGATAAGGTGGATCCCATGTCGTCGTGCAGATCACGGGCTATATTATTTCTCAGCCGCTCCATTTCCACCTGTCTTTTGGCGCGCTGAACGATGCGGTACCGGTTGATGAACAGCAGACCTATCAGCGCAAGCAATATCAACAATGCTACTGCGCCATACCTGAATGTTTTTTGCTTTTGAAGCGTCAGCTTGTCGACCTCCTGGCCTTTTTTCAACAGGCTGATCTCCGCGTCTTTTTTTTCTCCTTCGTACTTCGCCTGAAATTCGGCTGTCTTCTTATTTTGGTCGGCTAGTTGGAGACTGTCGCTAAGACGGGATGTGGTTTCAAGCCAGTGGAATGCTTTTTGCCAGTCCTGCTTGTTCTTATAAAGGGACGCAAGTTCCCTGGACGCATCGAGTGCATAATTTGTCATTCCGAGACTGTCGTTGCCTTTATACGCCTGCAGCAGGTATTTCTCCGCCTCGCCGTAATTCTTTAAATGCAGGTTGGCCCTTCCCACATTCATTGCTTCGTAATACATATCGGCCTTATCCCCCTGCCCGGCAAACATGGTATAAGCCGCGTGGCACCTGCCCAGTGCCTTGTCGTAGTCTGTCATGGCATAATAAGCGTCTCCGAACTGCTCCTGCATCGAAGCTTTCTGATAGGTGGGGCGGGGCGTCGTATTTAGCAGCGGTTCGCATCTTTTGAGAAGCGCAAGGCTGCTGTCCGGCTTCATTACGAACTGATTGTACGTGATGGAGAGACTGCTGGATGCGTCCCATATGTTCAGGGTGTCATTTATACTCTCGTAAAGGACCAGGCTTTCTTTAAAGTGGGAGATCGCTTTGGCATATTGGCCTTGTTGCCTGTAAAAAATGCCCATCTGTCTTTTTATCCCGGCCTCGATCTTCACGTCCTTCTTTATTTTTGCCAGTGAATCCGCTTTTATTAAATAAGTCGCGCTTTCGGCAAACTGGCTATGATTGGAATAGACATTTGCCAGGTTGACATACATATACAATGTTTCAACCGTGTCATGTAGCTCCTCGAAGGACTTGGTGGCAGCGAAAAGATCGGCAAAGGATGAATCGTAATTACCCATACGGAACAAGGCCCATCCTCTTGTTTTATATGCAAAGGCTGCCAGGCGCCGGTTGCCGGATAATTTCGACTGTTCAACCCCTTTTTTCCCAATGACGAGGGCCGAGTCAGGGTTGGTGTTGGTAAGGAAAAAGGCGGCTCTGACCTGCTTTATCATTACAGAGTCGGCAGATGACTTTTGCCCAAAGCCTGACATGGCTGCGAGCAAGGCGGTTAGGAGGAGGAGGGGGCGCATATAGCCTACTTATAAGCAATGGCCGCGCTTGCCGGTCCTGCCAGCGCTTTTGATTCAATACGGCTAAAGCCCGCTGCCTTAGCCCATTTTGAAAAGTCGGTCATGGAATAATCGAACGCGTCCCCGTTCTCGATCAGCATGTTCAGGCTCATCAGCAGGCCAAAGGTGTTCCGGCTCCGGTCGTCGTCGATGATATTTTCAATGGCTATAAAAACTCCGTTATCAGGCAGGGTATCGTAAACTTTTTTCAGCAGCTGCTGCTTGCTCTCTTCGTTCATGCCATGAAGAATATTCCCCATCGCTATTACATCTGCGGGAGGGAACCCGTCCTTACGGAAGTCACCGGACACTGCACGAATGCGATCGGTGAGATTGAAATGAGCGATCAGCTTTTCTGCCAGGGGTTGCACTGGCGGCAGATCAAAGGTAGTACAATGAATGGCGGGGTGATGTAAGCAGATCTGTATGCTAAGCCATCCGTCAGCTCCTCCAATATCCAGGAAGCTGCGGTATCGGGAAAAATCGAACTTTTCCGTTAATGCTATGAAGTTGCCTGTTTGAATGCCACGCATGGCATCTATGAATTCCCTCAATTTATTTTCATCTTTATAGAGTTCGGTAAAGAACTCCATATTCCCATCCGGATTTTCTTTTCCTTCATTTTGTTGCAGGCCGGTGAGCAAACCTTCATCCAGGAACCTCCAATGGCTATACAAGCGGGCATCGGCCATTTCCAGGATGCCTCCCATATAAGCTGGTTTATTTTTATCAAGGAAGAAGCCGGTATCTTCCGCATTGGAGTAAACGGCATCCTGCCATAATCCTTTTCGGTGTAAAAAACCTAAAGATACCAGGGTGTCCAGCCAGTCGAATACATGCCGGGGGGAGCAATTCAAACCTAATTTTTCCTGGATATCCTTCCCTGATAAGGGCTGCTTACCGAGCAGGGTAAATAGTCCGAACTTTACGGCAGTAAGCAGGACCTTTGCCGGCCAGAATCCCATGCCTATCTGCATTATTTTGGAAGGATTGAGGGAAGCCTCGAGCTTTTTGCTTTCGGCAGTTGATGGAGCAAGCATGATCGCAGGGTTTAAAGATGAAGAAAATGTTTTAGCCTCTTCCTAAAGTTAACGATCTATCCACTGGCAGACAAATTGTCATTCCTTTACTACTTCAAAGTCCCCCTTCCGTGCACTTTCGCGAACGACCCATGCCGACGCCGGGGTAAAGGTCCATCCGTCCCCGGACACAGTACCATCGTCCGGGATCATCGTTGACAACGGAACTATTATTTTGGAAGGAAATCGTCTTTAATTTCGTTTTTATGGA
>DASZVM010000198.1:0-6364 GCA_035547295.1 Puia sp.
CAGCATATGACTCAGACCGTGAAGGCGGCACTCGCCAACCCGGTGGAAAGCCTGAGAAGCGAATGATCTTTAAAAGTCGACGCCCATGGATACGTTCATCACGGGTTTGGTGCCAAAGAAAGTGTTCATCTCCCATCCTGCGTCAAACCGGAGGAAGTATCCCAACAGGGTGCTGCGTGCGCCAAATCCATAGCCGCCTGCAAAAGGACCGATGCCGCCTGCTTTTAGCTTGACAAGCAGGTTGCCTGAACCTCCCAATGGATTGTTCGGGTCATTTGGATCGGCCTCGATGGTCTGCGTGGGGCGGGACATACCGCCATAAGCCCCATTCCAGGCGGAGCCGAGATCGAAGAACTGTACGAGCTGGAAGTTCCGTAAGAAAGCGTTATTGATAGGCTTGTTCAGCAGCGTGGAGAATACGGGCAACCGCAGCTCGCTGTTGATGACCATGGCATTGTTGCCGTTGGCTACGTTCTGTTTAAAGCCACGCAGGTTTACGGCCAGCGACTGAAAGGCATAAGTGACATCCTGTGCGGGATATGGTTGATTGTTGGCCTTGGGGAAGAGCCAGCCGTCGGTGCCGCCCAGGTAATAGACTACTTTCCGATTGCCCCAGGAGAAATCCCCTGCCCATCTCACCGCCCAGATGAAATTGCGATAGATGGGGAGGTAATGCCGGAGATCGAAGCCGAAATTGTACATATACTTGCCCTCTCCCGTACCTTTTGTCGTGTTCATCTGCATATTCCAGTCCATATAGACTTTGGCGCGGATGCCATTCCAGATATTCGTGGCCTTCATAAGGGCATTGTCATACACATATTCCAGCCGCAGGAGACCGTAGGTCTGCTTGTTCTGAGGTCCGAGCTTTAATATGGTGGCATCGATGGTGTCAGGTACGCCGGTGATATTGCCGATGGCAGGACCAAAAGGACGCACCTGGACCTTGTCCGTACGGATACCCACGGAGAGACGCAGGCTTTTTACTTTATCGAAGGGATATTTTATGATGGCCTGCCAGAGATTGGTATACGACTTTCCATCGTAGGGGCCGACGTAACCGGAAAGGACAGTCGAGTCATAATAGCCGCCCACCTGCGTCTGACGATAATACAATAGGGAGAAGTCAAACAGCTTTTTCAGATAGTCCACCCGTGCGAACCATTCTCCGCTGCCATCGAAAAAAGACGAATTGCCGGGTGTGAAAGTGGGCAAGGTGGCAAAGCCGCCCTGTCCGGGAATAGGCGAAGGGCTGCTGCCGCCGCCAAAGAAAGGCAGACGGATGGCGCCGGTGAAACGGATATCCTCGAACAGATCGAAAATGGATGCTTTTAACATACCGTTGAACTGGTCGGTACCGCTGAGATTGATAGGCAAGCTGCCCGTGTAGGGCTGATACCGGGTGACAAGCACGTCGTTGTTAAATCCGGCGGAGAAATTGTCTACAGAGAACTTCAATTTATAATCGAATAGCTTGGCTTTCTTTAACAGGGGTTCTTCCTTTGGTTCCTGCCGGAGACCAAAGGGGTTGACGTCATTGTCCACGGGGGTGATGGGGCGTCTGTTGCGTGCGGAAGTATCCTTTTTATCTTTATCGAACTCGCTTTCAAAGAAGTCGTTGGCGTGACGGGACGTATCTATACGGGGCCGGACCCTGGGGGCAAGGATATTAGCTCCCTGTACCTGCGCCTCTGTGACAGTCCTTTTTCTATAATCGGTCATACGGGCCACCACATTGCGCTTTTTCAGGGCGGCATCGTCCACCCTCAGCTTGTACAGGTACTTCTGGTCGCCCTCCTGCCGCACTTCGGTGACCTGCCCGACATCGCCCGCGATCTTTGTCTCGGATAGGCCGCTTGCATAGTTGGTGATGGGAAAGATATAGGAGGAGTCGTTGGTGATGGTGAAGGAGTACACCGTGTCCGGCTCTGTTTTGTTATATGCCTTCAGGGTAGAGTCCAGGTCTTTGGGATCCGGGTTATGCAGCAGCTCATCCCCGACCTTGTACACGGTGTCGACACCGGCCCTTTTCGTGGTGAAAAAGCCTGCATAGCGATTGTTGATCCCATTCTCATCGCTGATAAAGGTGAAGTGGTTGACATTGTACTGGGTGGGGAATCTGGCGTTGCCGTACTTCAGGTAGGTGAGCTGTGAGATCTGCTTGCCTTCCATGTCATTCCAGTTATCTACCAGGAAAACATTATAATGATAGTTGGAGGGCAGGGTTGTGTCGCCGCCTCTTACCCTGCCATTCGGCCGATTGGAGGAAAATATGATCCCGGTTTTGTTGGGGAAGGTCACAAAGGTGGCGTCCAGGTCATCATAAACGTCGTTGGTGATCTGGCGGTAAGTGCCCTCTTCGATCTTATACACATAGATATCGGACTGTCCATGCCGGCTGGCGCTCATAAGCAGGGTGTTATCGTTGAGCATGTATTTCATATCCTGCACCTGATCGAAGTCGGAAAGGTCCACTACGGTCTTTTTGTACCGGCGTACGACATCGTAGACGAACAGCTTTACCTTGCCTCTGTCCCAGTAGACACAAGCCAGCCGGGTGCCTTTGTTATCCCAGGCGATAAGGGGATAATGGGGGTCCAGCTGCTCGGCGTCAGAGCGGACCCCGTTGCGCAGCAGGACTTTTTTATTGATAAAATCCTGGTGAAGGACCACGGAGTATTTGCCATGCTTGAACTCGACGACGGCATAGGTCTGGCTTCTGGGAGCAGGGTTAGGGGAGAAATGGAAGAAATCCTTATGGTCGTTGACATCTTCCACCACGGCCACGGTGCCTTTGGGGAAGTTACGGCGGCCCCGGATGTCCTTTTCGTACACCTCTTCCTGCTCGGCCATGAAATCCTTCAGCACCTCCTTGAATTTCTTTTTGCAGATGCGGAGGGAGGCATTGTTGAGGTTCCGGTAGACACGGGCCAGGTACAGGAAATAGGTGACGTTCTCCTTTTTATACTTGGTGGCCAGATAGTACCAGAAAGCGTGACCTGCCAGCAGGGGTTTTTCAAAAGCCAGCTGGTAAAAATTCTTATATCTTCCCGAAAGAATGGCTGCTTTCAGCTGATCGTCCAATGTGGTGCTCCAGGCCTCCCCGGCATACTCGATATAACCATCCGTGAGCCATTGGGGCAGATCAAGCAGGGCCTGGTTGGTGGCAAATTCCCCCAGGTCATCCCCAAAGAGGATATTTTCCAGCAAAATGCGTGCGATACCCTGGCGGACCTGGAGCCGGAGATGGTTGTGATCCCCGTCATAATAGATCACCATCTTGTTATTCACCAGCTTGGTGATGCCCCCTGTGGTCTGCCAGTCCAGGCTCAGTCCGATGTTGGACTGCTGCATGTCGTTGTAGGAGTTGTAAATGACGATATTTGCCCTGCGCTGAAGACCGTATTCCACGAATTGTTCGAGACCCGGGAGCTCTTTTTCCGCCAGCTGGCAAACAAATTTGCCCAGGTCCTGGCCACCTTCGCTGAAATAGGTATTACAGTTCTGGGTCTGGTAGTATTTCCATTTGAACTTTTTGAACTGGAGCCTGTTCTTCCCAAATTCCACCGTATTCACCTGGGCAGAAGCTCCCCCTGCAAAAAGGAAAATCCCCAGTAAAACCAAAAAAAACCCGTGTGACTTCAATTTAAACTGAGGATCTTTAGGATCTTTCATACCCATACTGTTTGAGAGTTTTAAAGTTATAACAATCCCAAATACCGGTGAAATTGATTTTGCCGGGGACCGGCAATATAAAAGATTAAATTTGAGATTCGTATGTTGACAATAAAAACCTTTGTATTCAGCCCCGTGCAAGAGAACACATACGTGTTATCGGGCCAAAAGGATGCCTGCTGTATCATCGATCCGGGCTGTTATTTCGGCAACGAACGGCGGGAATTACAGGAATATATTGAACAGCAGGGGCTAACGCCGCGGATGCTCCTGAACACCCATTGTCACCTGGATCATGTCTTTGGCAATAAGTTCGTCCATGATACCTGGGACTTACCTCTCCATCTCCACGAAAAGGAGAAGCCGGTGCTGGAAATGGCGACTGCCATGGGGCGTACCTGGGGGCTGCCGTTTGAGAACTACAGGGGTCCGATGGTCCTTTTACAGCCGGGAGAGAAGGTATTGCTGGATGAGGACGAGCTGGATATCCTCTTCCTTCCGGGCCATTCGCCGGGGAGCGTGGGGTTCTACTGTGCTGCCCAGGGGTTCCTCATCGGGGGAGATGTCCTGTTCCGTGAGAGCATCGGCCGGACGGACCTGCCGGGTGGGGATCATGCAACCCTGCTCCGCAGTATCCGGGAGACGTTGTGGCTATTACCCGGCGAGACGGTGGTATACCCGGGACACGGGGAGGAGACGACCATCGGATGGGAGAAAAAGCACAACCCATTTTTAAGTCACGAGCTTTGAGCGTGGCCGTCTAAAGATACTTCCCAATAACGGGTAAACGTTGGAATTCCTTCCGCTCAACCCGAAGGATAAAGAGGGCATAGGCCCCGGTAAGCAGGGTTGCCAGCACCAGGCTGAACACCTCATTATGCCAGAGCCGGATAAGACCGCGATGGATAAAGTAAAGCAGGGCCACGATGACCATATAGGCCACCAGCTTTTTCCAGGCGTATGGTACACGGTAGGCTTTCTGACCCCAGATAAAGGAAATGACCATCATGCTGCCGTAACAGAAGAACGTGGCCCATGCGGAGGCCCAATACCAGTATTTCGGAATAAAGAAATAGTTGATGATCAGGGTAATGCCCGCTCCGATAAAGGTGATATACGCTCCGGCCCTGGTATTCCGGGACAGCTTGTACCAGATGGAGAGATTATAATAGATCCCCAGGAACATATTGGCAAAAAGAAGGATGGGCACTACGCCCAGACCTTTCCACATGGTCTTGTCCCGGATGAAATGTTTCCATATATCTATATAAAGGGCCACTACGAGGAACATGACACAGATGGTGATGACAAAGAACTTCATCACCCGGGCATAGGTACGGGGAGCGTTGTCCTCCCCGGCCTGGCGGAAGAAGAAAGGTTCCGCTCCCATCCGGAATGCCTGTACGAAAAGGGTGATGAGGAGCGACAGCTTGTAACAGGCGCTGTAGATCCCCACCTGGTAATCGGACTGCTCATGGGTCATGGGAAGCCGCTGGGCCAGCATGATCCTGTCAAAGGTCTCGTTGATCATACCCCCGAACCCTGCGATCATCAGGGGGGACGCATAAACGATGACCTCCCGCCAGATCTTAGTGTCAAACCTCCAGCGGAATTGCATGAACTGCCGGCTGAGGGCCAGGAACTGGAAAGCGGAAGAGATAAGGTTGGCCAGCAGGACATAACCCACGCCAAAACCGGGACTGTAGAACAGGAGCCAGATGCTGTTGGGGTGCGCTTTTGCCAGCCTGGGGCACATGGAGAGAAAAAAATAGGTAAAAAAGATATTCAAAAGGATACCGGTGACCCGGATAAAGGCAAACTGCTTTGGTCTGTTCTCATGACGCAGCTTGGCAAACGGCAGGGCGGACAACGCCTCCAGCCCGATGATACAGGCGGTGAATGTAATATACTCCGCATGTTCTTCCAGGTGGATAAAGGCGGCGATGGAGTGCCGGAAAAGGATGATAAGACCTGTAAAGAATACGGTATTGCCAAAAAGGGTATACAGCAAGGTATCGTACAGCGCGCCTTCCGTCCCTTTTTGCTGGATATATCTGAAATAGGTGGTGTCCAGTGCATAGACCACGACGACATTCAGGAAGGGGATGAGCGCATATACGAGGCTCATCTTCCCATATTCGGGTGTTCCGGCAAAAATAAGGGTAAGATAGGGGGTCAGCAGATAGTTGAGGAATCTTGCAAAGATGGAGCTTACTCCATACCACATCGTCTGTCCGGCTAATTTTTTTATACTGCTCAAAAAGGCGGTTGTTTGATTTTAATGGGCAAAAATAGTGCGCCTGAATTGGTTTACAGGCATATTAACGATGAATTTTGAAAATAACGTATATTCATTATATGGATACTTTCGGCCATCTCAGAATGGTGGTGGGGTTCATTTTGAGCATCAGCATCGCAAGACTGCTGCTGGGCGGCGTAAAGCTCATCCAGCACCCGGGACGCACCCGTCCTTACTGGATACACCTGCTGTGGGCGCTGTATATATTTTTTGTACTGATCCATTTCTGGTGGTGGGAATATAGCCTGAAATCGATCAAACAGTGGTCATTCCAGGAATATTTCTTTGTAGTACTGTATATCACCATGTATTTTTCGCTTTGCGCACTGCTGTTCCCGGACGATCTGAATGACTATAAGGGAAGCTTCGAAGATTATTTCTATTCGAGAA
>DASZVM010000199.1:0-6076 GCA_035547295.1 Puia sp.
CTGCCGGACAATATGATGTCTCATCAGCTGTCGGGATATCTCGGGGAGCGGGGCATCGATACGTCCCGCGTGCTCTACCAGGGTACGCGTTTGGGTCTTTATTTCCTGCCCAAGGGAAAGGACCTGAAGAATACGGGTGTCATCTATGACAGGGCGCATTCCTCTTTTTGGGACCTGCGGCCGGGGACCATCGACTGGGATAAAGTTTTCAAGGATATAAAATGGCTCCATTTCACGGCCATCTCTCCTGCATTGAATGCGGGAGTGGCGGCGGTATGCGAAGAGGCGCTGCGGGCAGCCTCGGAGAGGAAGATCACTATTTCCGTCGACCTGAACTACAGGGCCAAGCTCTGGCAATATGGGGCGGCGCCTGTCGATATCATGCCGGGCCTGGTACAGTATTGCGATGTGGTGATGGGTAATCTATGGGCTGCGGAAAAAATGCTGGGGATCCGGGTGGATGCTTCGCTGTCTGCGGACAGTATGAAGGACGCGTACCTGGCCCATGCGGAGAGGACAAGCCAGGAGATCATGCGCAAATTTCCCCGTACGAAAATGGTGGCCAATACCTTCCGGTTTGACACCGGCGGCATGGGTATCCAATATTATACGACGTTGTACGCGGGCGGGAAGTTATATTATTCGACGGAGTATCGAGCGGAGAAGATCGTCGATAAGGTGGGCAGCGGGGATTGTTTTATGGCGGGATTGATCTATGGGCAGTACAGCGGGAACGGGTTTCAGGATACGCTGGAGTTTGCCACGGCGGCTGCCTTTCAGAAACTTTTTATCTCAAATGATGCCACTACCCAACGGGTAGAGGAGGTCAAAAAAAGCATTATAGCATATGAGCAATAAACAGGTGATCCTTGACAGCATATTACGCCAGGGGATGCTGCCCTTGTTCTATTGGGACAGCCCTACGGTAAGCGTGGAAGTGACCCGGACCTTGTATAAAGCGGGGGTACGGGCATTGGAGTATACGAACAGGGGTGTGGCGGCGCTGGAGAATTTCCGTACCATGAAAAAGACCTTTGCCGTGGAGGCGCCTGGTCTTTATCTGGGTATCGGGACGATCAAGACGGCGGAAGAGGCTGCGGCTTTCATAGAAGCGGGCGCCGACTTTATCATTGCCCCCATCGTCAACCCGGCGGTAGCAACGGTGGCGGAGAAGGCGGGGCTCTTGTGGATACCGGGCTGTATGACGCCCACGGAGATCCACCAGGCACAGCAGCTGAAAGCGCCTGTGATCAAGATCTTTCCCGCGAATATCCTGGGACATGAGTTCGTCAGCTCTATCAGGGAGCTTTTTCCGGGTCAGCTGTTCATTCCCACAGGAGGGGTAGAGCTGAACAAGGACAATATCCGCGCCTGGTTCAAAGCAGGGGTCAGCGCGGTAGGGATGGGCAGCAAGCTCATCAGCAAGGATGTACTGAAGAACGAGCAATACGACCATTTATATAAACAAACAGTGACTGCCCTGCAGATCGTGCGGGAAGTGGTCGACGAAATTTAAACAGATCAGCCATGCAGCTATCACGCAATAACCTGGCGGCGATCAAAGCCCCGGGCGTAATAAGACCTGATGAAAAGATATTTGACCTTCCTGAGAAGGTACTGCAGTTTGGTACGGGTGTGCTTCTGCGCGGTCTGCCGGATTATTTTATCGATAAGGCTCTCCGGCAGGGGATATTCAATGGCCGGGTGGTGGTGGTCAAGTCCACGGATGGCGGGGATGCGGGCGCTTTTGATCGTCAGGACGGGCTGTACACCTTGTGTGTCCGGGGCATCGAGGAAGGCAGGAAAAAGGAGGAGAACATCATTTGCAGCGCCATCAGCCGGGTGCTGTCGGCAAAGCAGCAGTGGCGTGAGATCCTGCAGTGCGCCCATAACCCGGAGATGCAGGTGATCATTTCCAATACGACGGAAGTAGGCATCCGCCTGGTGGAGGAAGATATCCATCAGCAGCCTCCTGCGTCTTTTCCCGGCAAGCTGCTGGCCTTTTTATACGAGCGTTATAAAGCTTGTAAGGGCAGCGCTGAGGGGGGAATGGTGATCGTGCCTACTGAGCTGATAGTGGATAATGGAAAAAAGCTGGCGGCCATTGTGCAGCAGCTGGCGGAGTATAACGAGCTGCCAAAAGAATTTAGAACATGGCTGAGCACGGCCTGCCGCTGGTGCAGCAGCCTGGTGGACAGGATCGTTCCGGGCAAGCCGGATGCGGCGACGTTGCAGCAGCTGGAGCAGGAGCTTGGTTATACGGATGACCTCCTGTCCATATCGGAGGTGTACCGTCTCTGGGCTATCGAGGGTGATGAGCGGGTGAAGTCGGTGCTGTCTTTTTCAGCTGCCGATACGGGAGTGATCATCGCGCCGGATATCGAGATCTACCGTGAGCTGAAGCTGCGTCTGCTGAATGGTACGCATACTTTGAGCTGTGGGCTTGGGTACCTTGCGGGTTTTACCACGGTGAAGCAGGCGATGGAAGATCCGGCATTTGCCGCTTTTGTATCGGACCTTATGTTGAAAGAGATTGCACCTGCCATACCCTATACGATTCCAGCGGAACAGTCACGGAACTTCGGCCTCCAGGTGCTGGATCGTTTCCGCAATCCGCATTTGCAGCATCAATGGATCAGCATCACCATGCAGTATACCTCCAAGATGAAGATGCGTAATGTACCGGTGCTGCTGCAGCATTATAAAGAGCAGGACAGTCCGCCCCGTCTTTTTGCGTTGGGCTTTGCAGCCTATCTGTTGTTCATGCGCGGCGGAGATTACCCGGTGAATGACGACAAAGCAGGCCTGTTGGCTGAACGATGGCAGCAGTCTACACCAGCGGAGGTGGTAAACAAGGTCCTTTCGGACGTATCGCTATGGGATACGGACCTGACGAAGCTGCCGGGATTTGCAGCTGCCGTCGATGAGGATCTGAATAGGTTGATCAATAAAGGGGCTCAGGCAACGCTGGCCCAATCAGGAAAAATAAAAAGCGCTTTATGAGTACGCAACAACTTGTATTGAAAGTTCATCCCGCCGACAATGTGCTGGTGGCATTGACCAACCTGCTCAAAGACGAAAAAGTGGTCTTCGGGGGGCAGGAATATACGATGGAAGAAACAGTAAAAGCAAAACATAAGTTCGCCACCACGGACCTTTCCGCGGGAGACTCGATCATCATGTATGGGGTTTTGGTTGGGAAGGCGCAGCAGCCTATCAAACGAGGCGGGCTTATCAGCACTTCCAATGTAAAGCATGCGTCCAGTGATTTTACCGTGGGCGAACGGAAGACACAGTGGCATCAGCCGGATGTCAGCGCCTTCAAGGGCAGGACCTTTAAGGGATATCACCGGGCGGACGGCAGCGTGGGTACGGCCAACTACTGGATCGTCATTCCCATGGTGTTCTGTGAGAACAGGAACCTGGATGTGCTGCAGCAGGCGCTGGTGACTGATCTGGGTTATGGCAGGAACAGGAGCTACCAGGTGCAATCCCGGCAGCTGATCGAGCTGTACAAAGCCGGTAAAAGCGTTGAGCAGATACTGCAGGCGGACCTCCAGGCGGACTATGAAAAACATGCCTCTCAACGACTTTTCCCGAATGTGGATGGGATCAAATTCCTTAACCATGATATGGGGTGCGGCGGTACGCGGCAGGACGCGCAGGCCTTATGCGGATTGCTGGCGGGCTATATCACCCATCCGAATGTGGCGGGCGCTACGGTGCTGAGCCTGGGTTGTCAGAATGCGCAGGTGAGCATACTGGAAGAAGAGATCAAAAAGCGCAGTCCGAAATTTTCGAAACCGCTGTATATTTTAGAGCAGCAAAAGATAGGCAAGGAGTCGGCCTTGTTGTCAGAGGCTATCAAACAAACCTTTGCGGGCGTCATCCTGGCCAATCAGCAGGAGAGAGCGCCGGCGCCGCTGAGCAAGCTTTGCATCGGACTGGAGTGCGGCGGGTCCGACGGGTTTTCGGGTATTTCCGCCAATCCCGCTATCGGGTATACATCGGACCTGCTGGTGACGTTGGGCGGCACTGTCATCCTTTCGGAATTTCCTGAGCTGTGCGGAGTGGAGCAGAACCTCAGCGATCGTTGCATGGATACCGCTACGGCCGAGCGTTTTTCCCATCTTATGCGGACCTATAACGACCGGGCCAAGGCGGTGGGATCGGGGTTTGATATGAACCCATCCCCGGGTAATATACGGGACGGGCTGATCACGGATGCGATCAAATCCGCGGGAGCAGCCAAGAAGGGAGGGACCTCCCCGGTGACGGATGTGCTGGATTATCCGGAAAAGGTAACGAAGCCGGGATTGAACCTGCTGTGTACGCCGGGTAACGATGTGGAGTCGACTACGGCGGAAGTCGCTTCGGGGGCTAATATCGTGCTGTTCACGACAGGGCTGGGGACGCCGACGGGGAATCCTGTCGCTCCTGTGGTAAAGATAGCGACGAATACGCCTTTATATGAAAGGATGCAGGATATCATCGATATCAATACAGGGACGATCATCGAGGGTAAGGAGACGATCGAGCAGGCGGGTGCAAGAATTCTGGAATATGTGATAGGGGTAGCCAGCGGGGATATCGAGATCGCGGCTGTACGGCATGTACAGGACGACTTTATCCCGTGGAAGAGAGGTGTGTCGCTGTGATGATGCATGATCAGGGCATATAAATATATCTGGGGGGTAATAGTGCTCATTACCACCCTTTTCTTTTTCTTTACCACCTGTGTTGAAGGCCCGTCCGGCGGTGACGTAAGGGGCGGGCTTTATGCCGGGTCAGCCGCCTGTGCGAGCTGTCACAAGGGCATCCACGATTCAGCATTGCATTCATCTCATTTTCTCACCATGCAGCCTGCCACGAAGGAGGGGGTGATGGGAAGCTTTGTCCCGCCGGGTAATGAATTCCATTATAATGGTGGCAGACGGGTCATCATGGAATCCAGGGACAGCGGCTTGTTCCAGGTGGCGATGGCAGGCGGACGGGTACAGGCCATCCATCGGATGGACATGGTGATGGGGTCCGGCCGGAAAGGGCAAACCTATCTATACTGGCAGGGGGACAGCGTGAAACAGCTGCCTGTATCGTATTTCCGTGTGGCGGGCGGCTGGGGGAACAGTCCGCAATATTCCATGGACACTATCTGGTATGACCGGAGGGTGTCCTTTCAATGTTTTGCCTGTCATACGGCATATATCGGGCTGAAAGACCCGGTGCAGGTGAATACTTTTCACCAGGTGGATCAGTATGACCGGGATAAGATCGTGTATGGCATCGACTGTGAACGTTGTCATGGACCGGCCGCGGCGCATGTACGATACCAGCAGGAGCATCCTGATGTCAGGGAAGCCGGATATATTGCACGATGGAGCATGCTGTCGCAGCAGCAACGGGCGGATGCGTGCGGCATCTGTCATTCGGGCGCGCATGGTTTTATGCGGACCATGTTCCGGTTTAAGCCGGGAGATACGCTGGCCAATTATTTTTATGCGGAGGTGGGGGTGCCTTCGACGGATGAGATGGATGTGCATGGAAACCAGTATGGGTTGCTGGTGGCCAGTAAATGTTTTGAAAAGAGCAAGACACTGGAGTGCGCCACCTGTCATGATACGCATACGGCGGACAGGAAGAGCCTGGCGGACTATTCGATGAAATGTATTACCTGTCACGGGATGGAGGAGGTGAAGAAGGTGCATAAGAATGAGAATGAGGCTCTGTTGGCGACGAATTGTATCGACTGCCACATGCCGGTGGGCGAGTCGAAGCTTATCAATATACAGCGGGATGCGGGTACGGATATGATGGCGCACCTGGCGAGGAGGCATCTGATCGGTGTTTATCCGAATGCAGGGAAAGTGCAGAGGAATAGATAAGTTTAGGGGGCTTCAGAAAAAAAAAGGTATTTTTAAGTTGATTTAGACACCACACCTTAACCCAAGCCAGCTGCATGAAACTCTTTCTTTTTGGCGCGATCGTTATGACCGCCTGTTTACCAGTTCAAGCTCAAATCCCTCAAAAATTTAATTACCAGGCCGTTGTACGTGGTACTGGCGGCAGGGTCATTGTC
>DASZVM010000200.1:0-8198 GCA_035547295.1 Puia sp.
CGCAGAGTGGCTAAAGCTGCTTTTTGAAAAAGAGGGCTGGTCGGAGGCCGACCGCCGGCGATTGCGTGAATATCTCGATAGCACTGGGGATGACGACATGCGACGTCTGATGGAAGATCGCTTCCGGGAGGATATGACCAACCCTCAGACTCATCCGGACAAGGAACAACGGCTGCTTACCCTCATCCAGGAAAAAATAGGACCTGGTAAGACTAAGACCCGTCTGTTGTCACTGGCCGGCTGGAGGAAATGGGCAGCGGCAGCCATACTGGTCCTGATAGCCGGCAAGCTGATCCTCGATACCACGACCCGGAGGCCTCCTCCTTTAAAACCATCCATTCATTCTCCCGTCGCTGCTGCCGACCGCCCCCCGGGAACCCAAAATGCCATACTTATCCTGGCTGATGGCACCAGGATCACCCTGGACAGCGCAGCCAACGGCAATCTGGCTCAGCAAGGCGGCACCAAAGTGATAAAGCTCAACGGACAGATCGCCTACACCGGTAAGACCTCCGGCAATGGATCCCCGCTCTTTAATACCATCTCCACCGCCAGGGGCAACCAGTACATGCTGATATTGTCGGACGGTACAAAGGTCTGGCTGAATGCCGCCTCCTCCATGCGCTTTCCCACCTCCTTCAAAGGCAATGAAAGAAAAGTGGAGATCACCGGTGAAGCCTATTTTGAGATCGCAAACAACCCCGCCATGCCTTTTAAAGTGATGGCCGGCGGGGGAGAGATACAGGTCCTGGGCACTCATTTCAATGTGAACGCTTATTCCGATGAGTCCGTCATAAAGACCACGCTCCTGGAAGGAGCAGTCGCCGTAAAAAAGGATGAAGCCAGGCTGGTGCTGTCCCCGGGACAACAGGCAAAATTCCATCCGCAGACTGTATCCGGAAAAAATGAGAAGGCCATTACACTCCTGAAAGATATAGACCCCGGCCGCGAGACAGCCTGGAAGGACGGTTTCTTCTGGTTTGAGAACACCGATATCCATACCCTGATGCGACAGGTATCGAGATGGTATGACGTGGAGGTGGAGTTTAAGGGAGATGTCACCGATGACGGCTTTTCCGGCAAGGTTTCCCGTAGCGTACCCCTTTCCAAACTCTTAAAAGTGCTGGAACAATATGAGATAAACTTTGAGATAGAAGGCAAGAAGATCGTCGTATCGCCTAAATAGAGCTCAATTATACAGGAACAAAAAAGCCAGTAGTGCGGCAACACTGCTGGCTGGAAGTTCAGGCTATTTTTTGCGTCATTAGTTAACCTAAACAAAACAAAGTTATGTATTTGCGACTGCTTTCCAAAGCCCCTTCCCCGGGGAGGGCCGGCTTGGTAAAAACCCTGCTGATCATGAAACTAACAACGATCCTGCTGCTGGCCACCTGTTTGCAGCTTTCCGCCAGAGGATATGCTCAAAAGATCACCCTCTCGCAAAGCAATGTCTCCCTGAAAGCCGTTTTCCGGGCCATAGAAAGACAAAGCGACTATCAGTTCTTTTACAAAGACAGGCTGCTGAAAGAGGCAAGGAATGTCAGCATAAAGGTCTCCAACGCACCCATCGAGGAAGTACTGGCCATATGCCTCAAAGATCAACCGCTCTCATGGTCGCTGGTGGACAAGATCATCGTCATAAAAAAGCAGGCTCCGATGCCCGTAAAGCCCGAAGAGACGCCACCGCCTCCTGCATATTTCCCCATCACCGGGACCATCGTTTCGGATAGCACCGGTCAACCCCTCTCGGGCGTCTCCGTAAAGCTGAAAGGAACATCCACCGGCACCTACACGGACAACGATGGCACCTTTAACTTACAGATCCCCGATGGAGGCGGCACCCTGGTCATCTCCTCCATTGGCTATGAATCTCAGGAAGTACGTGCAACGGCCTCCACCGGTACCATCCGTGTTCGCCTCAAGCTCAGCGCGACAAAGCTCAATGAAATAGTTATCGTGGGGTACACCACGCAGGAAAAACGCAAGCTCACCAGCGCCGTCGTCTCCGTCTCAGGGGAGGAAATGACAAAACGGGTGGCCACCGACCCAACCTCCCTCCTGCAAGGGCAGCTGCCCGGTGTTTCCGTGGTACAAAACTCGGCAGAGCCGGGAAATGAAGGGATGAAGATACGCGTCCGCGGTCTTACCACTTTCAGCGGTGCGGGTACAGACCCCCTCATCATCGTAGATGGGATACCCGGCAGCCTCGCCGCACTCAACCCCAACGATATCGAATCCGTCACCGTACTGAAGGATGCCGCCTCCGCAGCCATCTATGGTTCCAGGGGCGCCAACGGCGTCATCGTGGTCAGGACGAAGAAAGGAAAGAGCGGCGGCTTCACATTGACCTACAACTATAATGTGGGCATTGCCAAACCCACCCGCCTGCCCAAGCTGATCACGAACTCCGCGGAATACATGCAGCTGGCCAATGAGGCATATTTCAATTCCACCGGCGATGTCATCTATACGCAGGACCAGATCGACCTGTACAAGAACGCCACCGACAGGGTGAAATACCCCAACCATAACTGGCTCGACGATATGTTCCGGAGCGTGGTAGTCCAAAATCACTATCTCAATCTCAGCGGTGGTAAAGAAGGCACCACCTATAGCCTGGGTGTGGGATACACAGACCAGCCGGGTACTATGCTGGGTTTTAGCTACAAAAAATATACGCTGAACCTGGGTCTTTCTTCCAGGATAAATAAGCGGATCACCCTCGGCACCAATATCCAGGTACGCTACGGTGACAGGACCTTACCCGCCAACAACAGCAGTACGGACCTGTATATTTCGGCCTTGTCCCAGTCACCCCTGTTCCCGGCGCAGACACCCGATGGAAAATGGTACGCCAAAGCATACCAGAAAGAGCTGGGTAACAAGAACCCCGTGCTGACAGCAGAAATACCTATCAAAAATCCTGACTACTACGGCCTTGGCAATATCAGCCTGGATATAGACCTTGTCAGGGGCCTGAAATGGGAGAACCGGGCAGGCATCACCTTCGATGTAAACAAGAACAAGCTCTTTATTCCCACGATCCCCCTGTACTATTACAACGATATGTCTTCCGCCGGCAATTACAACGCCAACTTAGGACTGTCCACCGGAGAGAACGATAATATCTACACCACTTATTACAGCCAGCTGAACTACAAACGCAGCTTTGGAAACCATAACCTCTCGGTGCTGGGCGGCGCGCAACAGGAAGTCGACAATTACAGCGAGCTGAACGCCTTCCGGACAGGATTTCCCACCAATTCACTGGCAGAGCTGAATGCAGGGTCACCCAACGGACAGACGAACAATGGCACTTCGTCACAGTGGGTCATCCGGTCCTACTATGGCAGCGTCAACTATGATTACGATGATAAATATCTTTTCGGCAGCAGCATCCGTTATGACGGCACCTCCCGCCTGCCAAAGGACTCCCGCTGGGGGCTGTTCTATGCATTTTCCGGTGCCTGGCGTATTTCCAAAGAAGCATTCCTGAAAGATGTAATGTGGCTCAACGATTTGAAGATCCGCGGCTCCTGGGGTATCATAGGCAACCAGAATATCGGCACCTACCCCTATCAGCGGGTATTGCAGCCCAACAGCTATGCCTATGCCGGCAATGTCCTGCCCGGCGCCACCGCCAGCGCCACCATCGACCCCAGCCTTACCTGGGAGACCACCCGTGTATTCGATCTGGGCGCGGATATCTCCGTCTTTAATAATAATCTCAGCATCTCCGCCGACTGGTTCAATAAATATACCTATGATATCCTGCGCAGCTCACAGGTGCCGCTGTGGCTGGGTCTGCAGCCTCCTACCATCAACAATGGTGCTGTGAGGAATAAAGGCATCGAGCTCAACATCCACTACCAGGATAAACTCGGCAAAGACTTTTCGTATTATGTAAACGCCAATCTTCAAACTTACAGGAACAAGCTGGTATCCTTTGGAAAGGATGAGATCGGAGGGCCTGACGGACAGACGATCATGCGCAACGGCCAGCCCATCAACTCCTACTACCTCTATGTTGCCGATGGCATCTTCCAAAACCAGGATGAGATCGATAAAGCTCCCGATCAGTCATCCCTGGGCGGCGCTCCAACACCCGGCGATATAAGATACAAAGATATCAACGGTGACAACAAAGTGAATGCGGATGATCGCCAGGTATTCAGCGGCCAGTATCCGAAACTCGAATACTCCCTGACAATGGGCGCCAACTGGAAAGGTTTTGACGCCAGCATCCAGCTATACGGCTCGCAGGGCAACAAGCTGTATCTCTACAAATGGGGCGTGGATCCCTTTGCCCAGGGCGCAGCTCCCACGGTGGATTGGCGCAACCGCTGGACACCCGATCATCCGTCCACTACCATGCCAAAGCTCTATATGGGTTTTTATGGCTATCCGAAGATCACCAACTTCCAATCCACCTTCCATCTGTATGACGCCAGCTTCATGCGGATAAAGAACGTTCAGATAGGTTATACATTCTCAGGTCGCCTGCTGCGTGAAGTAAAGAACCTGCGGCTGTACGTTTCCGTTGATAACTTCGCGCTCTTTACTCCGTTGAAACAGGGCACCGACCCCGAACGCCAGGACATCAGCACCAACCCCTCAGGATGGTATGGCTTTGCCAACTATCCCCAGAACAGGACTTTCACATTCGGGGCCTCCGTACAATTCTAACCTTAAAAAAAAATTTCAATGAACACGACATCAAAATATATGCTTCAGGGCCTGATAGCCGGCGCCGCCCTGTTCACCTCCTGCAAAAAGCTGGACGTTACGCCGCCTGACAAATTGTCTACCACCATTTTCTGGAAGTCGGAGAGCGATGCCGACCTGGCGCTGACAGGCATCTATAACACTTTTTATGCTCCGTCCTCCGAAGGGTATATCCAGCAGTACATGCCCTTCTGGTGGGATAACTATAGTGACAACTCCTATACCCGCCACAATATCGCCGGCGCGCAACAGGCATTGATCGCAGGACTTAACCCCAACAGCGGCGGCTTCCAGATCAGCTATTACACCAACGGGTATATTGCCATCTCCGCAGCCAATTATTTCCTGGCCAACGTGGACAAGGTACTGTCCGGTGACAAACTGAAACAATATAAAGGAGAAGGCTTCTTCCTGAGAGGCTTCAATTATTTCCAGCTGGCTGAACTGTTCGGCAACGTTCCCCTGGTGACAGAAGATCCATTCACCATCGACTACAAAAGCACACGGGCCAAATCACCCAGGGCGGATATCCTCAAACAGGTGGAAAGCGACTACGACAGTGCCATTGCCTATCTCCCGAACGTAAAGTACACCACCGGTCATGCAGTAAAAGCCACCGCAATGGGATACAAGGTCAGGATGCTCCTGTTCGAAAAACGCTGGACAGAAGCTGCTACGCTGGCAAACCAGATCATTACGGACAATCTTTTCTCGTTGAATACGAAATACGCCTCCAACTTTTATAAGCCGGACCAGAAATCCAGTCCCGAGATCATGTTCTCAGTCCAGTTCCAGGCGCCCACCCGGACCCATGGGGATAAATCGCTGGCCGCCCTGCTCAGCGGACCCGGTTGGTGGGATGTCCAGGGCACGCAGGACATGATCAACGAATATGAGCCCAACGACCCCCGCAAGACCATGACCTTCTTCATGCCCGGAGACGGACCCGCCCAGGGCTGGCCCTATCCCGGTCAGGTAGGTAATCCGGGGACTGGCGAATGGGAAAAAGGTTTCTTCACAGCAAAAAAATGGCTGGATCCCACTGTGACAAATCCCACGGACGCCCTCCTGGACGATCAGGATTATGTACTTCTCCGCTACGCCGATATTAAATTAATGTATGCCGAAGCGCAAAACGAAGCTGTCGGTCCCGACGCCTCCGTCTATCAGCAGGTGAATGATGTGCGTGCCCGGCCCGGTGTCAATATGCCAGCCCTTGACCCCAATCTGTCACAAGATGACATGCGTCAGGCTATCCGCCACGAAAGAAGAGTTGAGTTCGCATTGGAAGGTCTCCGGTATTTCGATCTTCGCAGATGGGGTATTGCTACACAAAAGCTAAACGGTTTTGTCCAAAACCCCCTCAACCCATCGAACAAGACGATCTACAAAGACAATTATGAATTCTGGCCCATCCCCCAGACGGAGATAGACAGGAATAAGCCCGTGCTAATACAGAACGACGGATACTAGATCAGAAAAAGGAGAGCGCCACTCTCCTTTTTTTATTAATAATGCGCTCATTAATCAATAATTAGCAGGTTTATTAACCTCATAATGCTTATTTGCACCAGGTAACGTCATTGAATTTTTATTAAATCACTAAAACAATTGCTTGTGTTATGAAAAAACACATACTGCTGCTTTTGTTAACATTGGGCCTTCTTAGGGGGTATTCCCAGGATCAGGTCATCAAGGGTAAGGTAACGGATGAAGAAGGGCGGCCGCTGGTTGGTGCTACCGTTACCATAAAGAATACGAACATTTCCACTACTACCGATGCCTCCGGGACCTTTCAGATCCCGGCCGGAGGACAGCTCAAACCCACCCTGGTGGTCTCCTATGTAGGGTATGCCAACAGCGAACTGTCTGCCAGACCAGGAGGCGTCTTTACCGTCAGCCTTAAACAGGATGCCAAAGCTTTGAACGACGTGGTCGTGGTAGGGTACGGTACCCAGCGCAAACGGGATGTCACCGGCTCTACAGCCACCGTCAAGGCGGACGAGATCGCCAAACGCCCCCTCGTAAGGGTTGAACAGGCCCTCCAGGGAACCACCTCCGGCGTGGTCGTCCAGTCCAACAGCGGCCAGCCGGGTAAAGGCCTCAGCGTCCGTATCCGGGGCGCCAACTCCATCACGGGTAGTAACGAGCCCCTCTATGTCATTGATGGGTTCATCGGCGGCAGCATCGATGCCCTTTCCATGGACGATATCGAATCCCTCGAAATACTAAAGGATGCCTCCGCCACGGCTATCTATGGTTCCAGGGGCTCCAATGGTGTAGTGCTCATTACGACCAAGTCCGGGAAGGAAGGTAAGACCAGGATCGACATCAACCCCTGGTTCAGCAAGGCGCAAATACCTAAAAAGCTCAAGCTGATGAACCCTTATGAGTTTGGCCTGGGGGTCAATCTGCAGGCAGAACAAGCTCAGCCGGGAACGACACCTCCTTTTTCCGATGCTGACCTGAACACGTTAAAAACTACAAAAGGCACAGACTGGCAGGATGCCGTCACCCAGAAACCCTGGATCCAGAACTACCAGGTCAGCGTATCCGGAGGATCGCCCAATGTAAAGTATTTATTTTCTTTCAACCACCTCGACCAGCCCGGTCTGCTCATCAACAGCTGGTATAAGAAGTCCACGCTCCGGGGAAATGTAGATGTAAAGGTCAACGACCGTCTGGACCTGAAGTTCAATCTGTATGCCCTGTTCCCCAACAGCCGGAACAACGATTTTGCGGGTGATATCACCGATCCTTTCGCGCAGACTTACCAATGGAACCCCATCTCGCCTATCAGGGATGCCAACGGGAAGTTTATTCTTCAGTCAGGCTATGGGTCCAATGCCACCAACCCCGTAGCACAGCTGACCAACGGTCTTAATGACAACAGCGGCAACACCGTCGCCGGTACAGGCGTGCTGACATATAAGATACTTAAAGGGCTTACCTTCACTTCCAACAATACCTATCAGTGGACGTCAGGCTTCCAACAGCTGTTATATGGTAAGCAGACGGCTCAGGGCATCGTCGGCTCGGATTATGCCGGCATCAATTCCAACAAATATTATAACTGGCAGAACAGTAATTTCCTGACCTATAATAACAGGTTTGGAGATCACGCTCTCACAGTAACGGCCCTCTTTGAGCAACAGGTCGACCAGAACACTAACGTATCAGCTACCTCCACCAATCTATCCACCTATGGCAACGGCTACTATAACCTCGGCGTAGGTGCAGCCCAAAAGACCACTTCCGGTTACTACAAGGATGTGCTCCTGTCTTATATGGGAAGGGTTAATTACTCCTTCCAGGACAAATATCTCCTTACCGCCAGCATTCGCTGGGACGGGTCCTCACACCTCACCAACAAATGGGCTACCTTCCCCTCCGTTGGACTGGGCTGGATCCTGAGCAAGGAGAAATTCATGGAAGATGTCAACTGGATATCCAACCTGAAGCTGCGTGCAGGC
>DASZVM010000201.1:0-4448 GCA_035547295.1 Puia sp.
TTTTTCTCCGTCGTCGGAACCAACAGGAAGGGCTACAGGTAATTTTTATTTATTGCCTGATGTCGCTCGCTACAGAGATCCTTGCCCCCATGTTGATCAAGAGCTTCCGTATCACTAATTTTTACCTGTACGCCTCCTTCACCATCCTCGAATATTCTCTTTTAACCATATTTTTATACAAATCGATCAAGGATTCAAGACTTAGATACATACCCATCATCGGATCCATAGCATTTTTTGCCATAGTGGTTGCTAATTTTTTACTCTACCATTCCAGCAATTTCGACTCTTTATCAGCATCTTTGGAAGCCATTCTGATCATTATATATAGTATTTTATTCCTGTATGTACAGATCAAAGATCCTTCCATCCTTTTTGTATACTATACCAAAAAATTCTGGATTGTCATCGCTATTTTCCTTTATTTCTCTTCCACTCTTTTTCTTTTTCTGTATGCCGCAACATTTACTAATCAGGAGCATAAGAGCTACTGGTATATCAACAATATTTTTGACATCATAAAAAATATCCTCTTTTGCATCGCCTTTAGCATGAAAAAAAGTAAACCGTCCAAAAAACCTTTAGAAAACCTTTATATAGATATATGAAAATCAATTAAACCTTCGCCAATGAAAACCTTTAACCCCAAAACAACAGTCCGCCCGCCGGGAACGGCACATTAAGTAAATGATACTCTTAGAAGCAACCAATCCCGGCAGCAACGTATCCCTGGTGCTATATTTTGGCACTATAGGTATGCTTGCCCTCACCATCGGGCTTATTGTCTTCATCATCTTCCATCAGCGTAAGGTGATACGCTACCAGCTGCGCCTCCAGCGCATGGAGCAGGATCAGCAGAAGCTCCTGCTGAATGCTTCCATCCGTCTGCAGGAAGAGGAACGCCAGCGCATTGCCGCCGACCTGCACGACGATGCAGGCCCCCTCCTTGCCACTGCCAGGCTGTACCTGAATGAGAACCTGGTCAACCTGGACAAGACCACCCAGTTGCAGAGCATATACAACGCCAAACAGATCATCGACGATACCATCCAGCTGATACGCAACATCTCCCATAGCCTGATGCCCCCCACCCTCAAGAATTTCGGGCTGGAATCCGCTGTCAACGACCTTTTCCAGAAGATCAGCGGCTCGGGCAGCATGAATGCCAGCTCCCGCTTTCACGACTACCGTGAAAGACTGCAGGCCGAGAACGAGCTGATCATTTTCCGGGTGATCCAGGAACTAGTCAATAATATCCTCAAACATAGCAACGCCAGCTTTATACACCTGACCCAGAATACCAGCGGAGAAAAGTTCTTTATCCGCCTGCACCACGACGGAAGAGGTATCACCCAAAACGATTTTAACAAGCTGAACAAAAGCAATGTCGGCCTGGGGCTGAAAAATATCCAAAGCAGGCTGAAAGTCCTGCACGGTAAGATATTTTTTGAAAAGGACATGTCTCAGACATACTATAAAGTTACTATAGAACTAATTAAAGACGAGGAAGATAAGCTTCGTGAACAGGAATAAAATTTATGTGTATCTTTAAGGAGAAGACCGAAATCCAGAATAGCCTATGGGAGTAATTAAAGTTGCAATAGCCGATGACCACAAGATATTCCGAAAGGGTGTCATATTATCTTTACGCCCTTATAACGCCATAAAATTCGTCCAGGAGGCAGAGAACGGTCAGGAATTGCTGGACGGCCTGGCCGCTTCAGAGCCAGATGTTGTCCTGATGGACCTGCGGATGCCTCTCAAAGACGGTATCGAGACGACCAAGATCATTGCCAAACAATATCCTTCCATCCATATCATTGCCCTTACGATGTATGAGGACGAACGTTTTGTAAGCCATATGATGGAGATTGGAGCTAACGGCTACCTGCTGAAAAGCGCCGATCCATCCGAGATCAAACGCGCCATCATCGAAGTGGCTACCAAAGGCTATTATCTGAATAATTTTGTCAACCGCATCCTGCTGAAAAAATCCCATACCCGTACCAAGGTCATACCCAGCCTCAATACCGAGATTACCCTGAATGAACGGGAAAGAGAAGTGGTGAGATACATTTGTATGGAATTTACAGCCCAGGAAATAGCGCAAAAGATCGACGTAAGTCCCAGGACCGTAGAGGCCATAAAAGATCGCCTGATGGAACGCTTTGGTGCAAAGAACACCGCAGGACTGGTCTTTTTTGCCGTAAAGAACAACCTGATCGACTAGCCTTCAGGCTCACATCCGTCCCTTTCCTTCTCCTGCCTTCATCCTCTATGAATTACCAGCCCCATCCGACACTTGAAAAATCATTTTTCCCCGGATGAATAGCTTTGCTGACTATCTCTTTATTGCAGTTACTTTCCTCCCGCTGTTGCCGGCGATATTCATCCTTTTCCAAAAAAGTTTCGGAAAAGGCCCCCTGGATATCCTCCTCATCATTTGCCTGATCAACTTCATACGGGACCTCCCCATACATTTACATATGCTGAACAGTGATGGCAGGAACATCCTCGACAATGTCTGCTATCCGATAGAGCTGATCCTGCTCGACCGTCTGTTCAGGACCACACTGACAAAACCTCTTCGTGAGGTGCTCACCATTATCCTGGTGGCATTCCTTTCGTCCATGCTCACCTGGCTATCCATAAAAGGTTGGGGAAATAATGCTCCGGTCTTAAAGATCATACAGGACAGCATGCTCCTGGGAGTGATGCTGTTAAGCCTGCCCTTCCTGGTACAGGTCAAGGGCCTCGATATATTCCGGTCATCCCTGTTCTGGATCGCTGGAGGCACGCTCTTCTATATCATCATTCTTTTGATCCTGCGATCCGTGAACGCCGGCGACTATATGAACGCAGAGGATAAGATATTCCTGTCCATCGCAGCCATGATACGCTACTGTTTGTATACCCTGGCAGCCCTGCCTGACCGGGATGGCATCCTGACTGAATTATAACCTCATTGCCGGCACATCCCCCCGGACCACCAGTCTTCCCCTGGTCTTTTCCTTTATCTCTTCCACAGACACCCCAGGCGCCCGCTCCAGCAGCAGAAAACCTTCCGGAGTGATATCCAGGACAGCCAGATCGGTGACTACCTTTTTCACGCATTTTACACCCGTCAGCGGCAGGGTGCAAGAAGACAGCAGCTTGGGTTCACCCTTTGGATTCGTGTGCTGCATGGCCACAATGATATTCCGGGCGCTGGCCACCAGGTCCATGGCGCCCCCCATTCCCTTCACCATCTTTCCGGGTATCTTCCAGTTGGCGATATCTCCTGTATCGGATACTTCCATGGCGCCCAGCACCGTCAGGTCCACTTTCCCGGCCCTGATCATGCCAAAGCTTTCCGCACTATCAAAAAAAGCTCCGCCTGGCAGAATGGTCACCGTCTCTTTTCCCGCGTTGATCAGGTCCGCATCTATTTCCTCCCCGGTGGGATAAGGGCCTATTCCCAACATACCATTCTCGGATTGCAGCATAATAGAAATACCGGATGGGATATAGTTCGCCACAAGGGTTGGGATCCCGATACCCAGGTTGATATACATCCCATCCCTCAGCTCCTGCGCTATGCGCCTGGCGATGCCAAATTTATCCAAAGCCATGATTGTAGTTTAAGCGTTTAGTCTGATTGTTCTTTTTTCAATACGTTTTTGATAGTTGGCGCCCTGGAAGATCCTGTGTACGTAGATCCCCGGTACATGCACATGGTCAGGATCGATGGCGCCGGACTCCACCAGCTCCTCCACCTCGACAATGGTTATCCGTCCCGCCTTGACCATGGACGTGGAGAAATTACGGGTCGTCCTCCTGAACACCAGGTTACCAGAATGATCTCCCTTCCAGGCTTTGACAATGGCAAAGTCGGCAGACAAAGCCAGCTCCATCAGATAAGGCTTTCCGGAGAATTCCCTCACCTCCTTGCCAATCGCCACTTCCGTACCATATCCGGCCGGCGTGAAGAAAGCGGGAATACCCATCCCTGCCATCTGGATACGGGTAGCCAAAGTACCCTGCGGCACGAGGTCGACCTCCAATTCCCCATGGAGCAATTGTCTTTCGAATTCTTCATTCTCTCCAACGTAGGAGCTGATCATCTTCCTGATCTGCCGGGTCTTTAGTAACAGCCCCAGGCCAAAATCATCCACTCCCGCATTATTGGAGATACAGGTAAGATCTTTTACTCCCTTCCGGGCAAGGGCCGCTATACAATTCTCGGGTATGCCGCAGAGACCAAAACCACCCAGCATGACAGTGACTCCATCCTTTATGTCCTTAATGGCCTCATCTGCGCTTGCAACGATCTTTTTCATCTGGCAAGTTTTATGAAATGAAAATATGATTTACTGCCGGCTCTTCGTGACGGAATCCTTATGGACAGGCCTGAAAGGCATCTCACCGGCCTTTACGGGCTGACCAGACCCCGGGCTTAAAAAAGGACG
>DASZVM010000202.1:0-2966 GCA_035547295.1 Puia sp.
GTATGAGAATTTTGAGAACCAGACGAGATCTCTAAAGGGAGAAGTGCTGCTCCTACGATAAGCGGGCATTCAATAATTGCAACGTAAGCTCCCCTGCTTCGTCCAGGGTGAACAACGTGATGGATGAATTCTCCTGGACGATGCGTCTGTAATTCTTTACAGGCATGCCAAGCTTCCAGGCCAGATAGAGCCGGTTGACCCCATTATGTGCAGCGACGAGTATATTTCCCGATGGGTGACGTTGTAACGCCTCCCTGAAAAAATCATCCACGCGATGGATCACTTCGGACGCGGTTTCCCCTGTCCCCCCTGCCCTTGCATGCATGGGGTCAAGGTCCCACTGATGCCACAGGTCCGGGTCCTCCGCCACGAACTCCTCTCTTTTTTTTCCTTCCCACTGTCCGAAATCCACTTCGATCAAACGATCATCCGCCTTAACCTCCAGGCTGCCCGCGGCGATCTTCGCCGTCTGAAAAGCCCTTTGCAACGGTGAAGCATATGCTGCATCCAAAGCGATATTCCTTAGCTGGTCTCTTACGTCCATTGCCTGCCGGATGCCTTTTTCCGTCAGGGGAGCATCTGTCCTGCCGCAATAGCGGTTACCGTCCGCATTAAAGGGTGTCTGTCCATGACGAAGAAAATATACATTAAGCATAGGTCTCCTCCCTGATGTATCCTTTTTCCTGCAAGATCCTTAAAAAATTCCTATATCCCTCTTCATAAGCGGCAGTCATCTCCGGCCGGGGATGTATCTCCTTTTCGATGCGGGTCATTGCCCGGCCGGCCTCTGTCAGTGATGTGTAACAGGTTTGGGAAGCCGCCAGGATCGCCGCGCCCGCGGCACCCGTCACATGCATCATCTTATAGATGGGCAGCTGCAGCACATTGCTCCGGATGGTGAGCCAGACCTCGCTGTTGCTGGCCCCTCCGGCGGTGTAAACGGCTTTTATCCGCTCGCCCGACAATTGCCGGATCATGTCATAAGCATACCGTTCTATATAAGCCACTCCTTCCATACTGGCTGCAAATCTTTCCGCATCCGACAACCCGGATGGAGCAAATCCCTTTGCTTCCGGTGCGATGAAAGGAAAGCGCTCTCCCTGCTGGATCAATGGCCAGGCCATTAACCCCGTGGGGATCAGTCCTGCAGCCGCGGCATTCAAAGCCGAGAGGTCTTCACCGAACTCACGGGTCACCCAGTCGCCGCCCGTGTTGCTTGCTCCTCCGGGCATCCAATACCCTTCCGGATGACGATGGCTATACAGACGATCACCGGGATCGGTCAGCTCGCGGGCCGTTACCCCTTTGATCACCATCGTTGTCCCGATGGTGGTATTCCAGTCCCCCAGGCTTACAGCGCCGGAGGCTATCTGTGATGCACAGCCGTCCGTCATGCCTGCCACCACCTGTATGCCGTCCTTTAACCCAAGCATGGATGTCAGCTCGCGGGACAGGACACCGACGGGCGTCCCTGAACGTACGACCTCGGGCAGCCATTCCTTTTTCAGGGGCAGCTGCTCGTAAATATAGGCAGGCCATATCCTGTCCTTTACATCAAACCCCGATTTCAGGGCATTCGTATCATCCGTGACACTCCAGCGTCCGCTGAGCTTTCCCGTGATAAAATCCGCGGCGTGGACCCACAGATGGATCTGCTCAGCCATCGATGGATGGTTCTCCACGAACCACACCATTTTTGACAGGCCGCTGGAAGCGTTGAACCCGGAATAGCCTCCGGGATGATATCGCATCGCTGCCTGTTTGCAGCGCAGCCCTTCGGCCGCCGACCGGGGATCGCTGTACATGATGGCATTGTACAGGGGCTCATAGGTCGCATCCAACGGGATAACGGTGCCTGAAGTGGAAGTAACCCCTACGGCCCTGACAGCCGAAAGGTCCACGCGACCCTTTGCTCTTGCCACCACTTCCTGCAACAACCGTACACAGCTGTCCCACCACTGCTCCGGCGACTGCTCTTCCCTCGATGCTTCGCTCAAAGGGAAGGCCTCTGCCGCGGACGCCACCAGCTCTCCGCCGGCATCCATCAGTACGATGCGGGCGCCTTGCGTCCCTATGTCCATACCTAAGAAATAAGCACTCATATACTCTGCAATTTGTCTGAACCCTGACCGGGCTTTTTTCCATTCTTCGTAAAGCGCTTCAAAATGCTGCTGGTCATCAGGCGCCACAATATCTGTCTCCACGGGGAACAGTCCAGTCCCCCGCAGCTGTCTGCTGCAGATATAAGCCCCTCCCACTACCGACGACTGCCGGAAATTCTTTCTGATCCGTACCTTTTTATTCAGCAGGTTGGCTATCAGCCGGCGCAGCATATGGCTCTGCATGCCACCTCCACAGGCCCATATATGATCCTGGTCATGGGGCGTCACGGCACATAGCGTCCTGTAATTCTCCCGGATACTGCACGCGATATCCCACAACGTCGCCCAGACAAAGCTGGCACGGCTCAGCTCATGGGAAACGGGCACATTAAAAATAAAACCGCCCCGGGTAAGGGGATGCCGTTCATCGGCAAGCAGGCTGCCCAGGGAAGCTACGCACTGCGAGCATTTCATGTCCGCCAGCTCTTTTTCGATGATATCATAGCTTTCGTTGGGGTAAAATATCTCCTTCAGCCGCTGATAGTTCAATCCCGTCACGCCTGCGTTCGCCTCCAGCACAAAGCTGTCGCCCTGCGTATGGCGGCTGGTCCAGGTCCGGCCCTTGTCATCGATGACATAGCTATCCATCACCTTGATGATGGGTGTGGTCGTGCCCGATACAATGACCGTATCATTCATGGAAGGCTGGGTGCTTTCAATCGCCAGCTGCGTGTCGGCGCCGCCGACGACGACCGGGGCGGATGGCGCAGCCGCCAGGCCGCCCGCCAGGTCCGGCAAGACTGGCGCCAACACTTCACCGGAGGATACCAGCGGCGGCAGCATGCCCATATCGATGTCAAAATA
>DASZVM010000203.1:0-12402 GCA_035547295.1 Puia sp.
TGCCCTATTTTTACGCTCTTTATGGCCGGATGATGGCCGATCATTAATAAAATCCACCGCTGCTATATGCAAATGTTACAACCTCGCGATTACATTGTATTCCTGATCTATTTTGTTATTGTTGCATTATACGGCTGGTGGGTTTACCAACGCAAAAAGGCAGCCCAGACGAGCACCAAAGATTATTTCCTCGCGGAAGGGAGTCTTACCTGGTGGGCCATCGGCGCCTCCCTTATCGCCTCGAATATATCCGCCGAGCAGTTCATCGGGATGAGCGGCAGCGGATTTCAAATGGGTCTTGCGATCTCGACCTACGAGTGGATGGCGGCAGCTACCCTGATGATCGTTGCCATTTTCTTTATCCCGGTGTATCTGAAGAATAAGATCTATACCATGCCGCAGTTCCTGCACCAGCGGTACAATTCCCTGGTGGCCATGATCATGGCGGTATTCTGGTTACTTCTGTACGTGGTGGTGAACCTTACTTCCATCCTGTACCTGGGAGCGCTGGCCGTCAGCAGCATTTCCGGGCTGCCCTTTGCGGCCTGTATGTTGGGGCTGGCCATCTTTGCCATCATCATCTCGCTGGGGGGCATGAAGGTCATCGGGTATACGGACGTGATACAGGTGTTCTTTTTGATCCTGGGTGGTCTTGTCACAACGTATATCGCCCTGAACCTTGTATCGGAGCACTTTGGGACTAAGGGTGTGTTCAATGGGCTGAAGCTGCTGACCCAGCATGCGGACGACCATTTCCATATGATCTTTAAGAGAGACAATCCCAATTATATGGACCTGCCCGGTCTTACGGTGCTGATAGGAGGGATGTGGATCGTGAACCTCAATTATTGGGGCTGTAACCAATATATTACTCAGCGGGCGTTGGGCGCCGACCTGAAGACAGCGCGGGGAGGGATCCTTTTTGCCGCTTTTTTAAAGATGCTGATGCCCGTCATCGTCGTCATACCGGGTATTGCGGCTTATCTGCTGTACAAACAGAATGTATTCAATACGGAGATGATACAAAACGGGGAAGTAAATCCTGACCGGGCGTATCCTGTGCTGCTGAACCTGCTGCCCGCAGGATTGAAAGGGCTTGCCTTTGCGGCGTTGACCGCGGCCGTGGTGGCTTCGCTGGCGGGCAAGGTCAACAGTATCTCTACCATCTTCACCCTGGACATATATAAGAAAAAGATCAGGCCGGAGGCCGATGAAAAGAGAATGGTGTGGATCGGACGGGCTACGGTGATCGTGGCCATGGTTATCGCCATCATCATCTCTCCCTTTTTGGGTATCGATAAGAAAGGCGGTTTTCAATTTATCCAGGAGTATACCGGATTTTTCTCACCCGGCATATTCGCCATGTTCATCCTTGGCTTTTTCTGGAAGAAGACCACTTCCAATGCTGCATTGTTTGCAACTATCGGCGGCCTGGCTTTGGCTTTTTTCTTTAAGTTCCTTCCTCTTTTTGCGAACCTTTCATTCCTGGCGCCTTTTGGGTTTTCAAAAGCGAATAAGGACGGTGTGTATGAGATACCGTTCCTTGACCGGATGGGATTTGTATTTGTCATCTGTATCATCGCCATGTACTTTATCAGCCTGCGGGACAACAAGCGGGGCTTGCAGCCTCACGGACTGGAGGTGGACAAGAAGATGTTCAGGGTGAATCCCGGCTTTGCCGTAGGGGCGCTGATCATCTGCGGGTTGCTGGCGGCGTTATATACGATATTCTGGTAGTATCTACCAGATGTTCACCCTGAGACTGTCCGGCCGGTACATTTTTTCGCCCGCTTTTATCCCAAACGCTTCATAGAATTCCGGGACATTGACCACGGGGCCGTTGACCCTTTCCCGGGCAGGCGCATGCACGTCGGTGAGCAGACGGGTGGCCAGTACCTCTTTCCTCTCCTGGTACATCCACGCATAGGCATATCCAAGGAAGTAGCGTTGCAGGGGTGTCAGACCGCCTATCTTCTCTCCCTTTTTATATGTGCCGGTAAGCTTGAATGCATCCAGTCCCAGGAGAAGCCCTCCCAGGTCGGCGATATTCTCACCCTGGGTGGCATCCCCGTTCACATGGAGGGTATCCACGGGCATGAATTCCGAGAACTGTCCGACGATGAAGGATGCCCTTGTTTTGAACTGCGCTTCGTCGGAAGGCTGCCACCAGTTGTGCAGATTGCCTTTTTCATCAAACTGGCGCCCCTGGTCATCAAAGCCATGTGTTATTTCATGACCGATGGTGGAGGCTGCCGCATATCCATAGACGAAAGCATCGTCCAGCGTGGAGTCATGCCGACCCGGCACGATAAATATCCCGGCGGGCAGTACGATCTCGTTGTTGCTGGGATTATAATAAGCGTTGTAGGTCTGGGGAGACATGTCCCATTCTGTCCGGTCGACGGGCTTGCCCAGCTTGTCAACCATATAGTCGTACCACCATTCCGAAGCCCTTTGCATATTGAGCACAAAGGGGCCTCTGTCGATGTTCAGACTGCTGAAATCCTTCCATTTATCGGGATAGCCTACTTTTTTTGTGATATGGGACAGCTTATCCAGGGCTTTTTGTTTGGTGCTGTCGCTCATCCAGCTGAGTTTTTTGATCCTTTCCCTGTAAGCGTTGCGGATAGCTTCCACCAGATCGCTGTACCGTTGTTTGGATCTTTCGGAAAAGTATTCTTTTACAAACAGCTGCCCGAGGGCTTCGCCCATGGCGCCTTCTTCGGCATCCAATACTCTTTTCCAGCGGGGCCTGGGGGTGCTGGCGCCTGTCAGCGTCTTGCGGTATTCAAAATAGTCGGCATAGGTCTTTTGATCCAGGAAGGGAGCCGAGGATATGATGAGATGCGCCTGCAGATAGCATTTCCAGTCTGCGATGAGCGTCTTTGTCAGCTCGCTGTTCAGGGCGGTATAAAATTCAGGCTGACGGATGATCAGCGAATCGACGAGGCCGATGCCCGAGTTTTTCTGCCAGTCGTTCCAGTCGATGGCGGGAGAAAGCTTCTGCAGGGATAGCCGGGTGACCTTATTATAGTTCTTTATGGGATCGCGCAGGTCTTCCAGTCTGCGGGAGGCTTTTGCCAGCCGGGTTTCCAGCTGGAAGACGATCTCCGCCTTTTTCTTTGCTTCGCTGCTGTCGCTGCCCAGCTGTTGAAAGATACGGGAAAGGTAGTATCTGTAGGCGTTGCGTACCCCGGCGGGTTTTTCAGCCGTATTGAAATAATAATCCCTGTTGGGCATGCCCAGTCCGCCCTGTGCGAGCTGGAAGATCATCTTATCGCTGTTCTTATCGTCCTGTCCCACTTCTTCGGAGAAGAGGACTTCGGTCCCTTTTCTATGTAAGGCTGCGGATACGCGGAGAAGGTCGGCGGTGGTGTGGATGGCATCGATGTCCCGGAGGTCTTTTTGCAAGGGCTCCAATCCCTGCTTGTCGATGTCCGCAGAATCCATCCCGCTGTACCAGAGATCACCTCTCTGTTGCGACACGCTGCCCCGCGGAGCTTTTTCCGCAGCCGCGTCTTCGCTGATCTTGCGCAGCCGTACGTAAATGTCCTGCTGTACCAGCTGTCCGATGCCCCAGGAGCTTTCTTCGGGAGGAATGGGCGTAGCCTTGATCCATCCGCCATTGGCATAGGAGAAGAAGTCTGTGCCGGCGCTTACCGTCGTATCCAGGTTTTGCGAAAGAAAATCAATTGTTTTGTGATCTGTCGATCCACAGGCCGTCAGTAACAGGAGGGTGGGTATCAGCAAACCGAAATTTCTGATCATCGTTTTGAATGGTGGTTAAAGTATAAGTAAGCTACAAATATTATATATGCGAACTGGCCGGCAGCCTGAATCTTGACCAGCGGACTAAATTAATATATAAAAGGGAATGACACCTCGGGGTAGTTGGGTAAAATCGATCTTCTTATTTGCAGCAGTCCTTTTTGCGGATAAAGATCGCCTTTATTATCCGAATCAAGACCCCACCGATGGTTTTTGCGATCGCCATCCGGCAAAGTTAGCGAATTAACATTAATTTGCGGGCTTACACGTATGACGAATATTCCCAAGAAAACGATTATTGTAAGTTCAGGACCGGCCGCTACGAAGGGTAATACTTTTTCCACAGGGGTGCTGTTGAATTTTAACAACAGCAAGAAGGGCGGTCTTGCGGTCGAGCTGCTGATGGTGATGGAAAAAAAGGAAGGCAGGACTTTTCAACGTATACCTTTAGCGGGCACTAATTATATATCTTATCTGAATGGTCTGTCTCCGGCGGTGTCCGCTGTGATCAAAAAGCTGCGGGATGATGCCCTGGTGGATCATCTTGTGCGCAATGGCTTTGCCTGGCTGAGGGATGCGGACAAACCTTTCGAGCATTTGGACGACCGGCATTTCCCTTTGCTGCATGAATATATCAGCGGTATCTTACAGGAGCTGAAGCCGCTGACGCCGGCCATCGAGCGGCTGTTCTATCTGCCCGAGGGTGTGGCTTTTGCAAACCATAGCGTACGTCCGGCGGCTATCAGCACATTTACTCCTTCCCTGCAATTCAAGGTGGAAAAAGACAATGGACGTATCGGGATGCAATGCTCCGTCACGATCAATCAAAACTCTTTCCCGCTGGCCGATTTCCAGGAGACGCCTTTTTTTCTGAAGAGCGGTAATGAGTTCTTTCTTTTAAAAAAGGAAGATGAGGAGGTGTTGAAGAAATTCCAAACGGAATGGCAGATGGTGCCTGAGCTGGGACAGCCCCGCTATCTGGAGACAGTGGTGAGACCCCTGGCCGAAAAATACCCTGTGGATATGGAGGCTGTCATCCGGACGGAGGTGGTGGACATGCCCGCGGAGGGAAGGGTATATGTGACTGAGCTGAACGAGAATTTTTTGCTTATCAAGCCAAAATGGAAATATTCGGACCAGGAGGTGGAAGGTGAGTATGCGGAAGAGGAGAAGATCGAAGGGGATGACAAAGTATTTGTAGTCGTCCGGCGGCGGGAAGAGGAAGCCGTGCTGACGGAAGCCATACGCGATCTTCATCCGAAGTTCTCGGGGCAAAGCAATGGCTATTTTTATCTCAACTTCAAGGAGGCATTGGAAAAAAGCTGGTTCCTGCGATTTTATCAAAAGATGCTGCAGCTGGATATTCCTGTACTTGGCATGAACAAGCTCCGGAAATTCAAGTACAACACGAATGTGCCTAAGCTGGAAATGACGGCAGGCAAAGGCATCGACTGGTTTGACCTCACCATCCGGGTGACCTATGGGGACCAGGCGGTACCGTTGCATGAGCTGCGAAAGGCGATATTGGGGAAGCAGGATTTTATTCTTCTGGCGGACGGCAGTCTGGGCATGTTGCCAAAGGAATGGATCGAGCAGTATAGCCTGCTGCTGAAGATGGGGCAGGTAAAGGATGGAACGCTGAAGCTTCCCCAGGTCCATTGGGGACTGCTGGAAGAAAACCTGTCCGCAGGTACGGCGGAAGATGGTCTGCGCCGGGAGCTGGAGCTGAAGAAGCAGCGGCTGCTGGGCATCGGGGAGGTAAAGGAGCGTACGGTGCCTGCGGGGATACAAGCGCGTCTCAGGGATTATCAACAGGCCGGTTTTCAATGGATGTGTCTTTTGGATGAGATGGGCTGGGGTGGCTGTCTGGCGGATGATATGGGTTTGGGAAAGACCTTGCAGACGATCACTTTCCTGCACCATATAGTTGACCAGTATCCGGATGAGACGCACCTGGTCGTGTGTCCTACCTCATTGCTTTACAATTGGGAGGGAGAGCTAAAGAAATTTGCGCCGGGTCTGGACTGGCATGTCCATTATGGGGCCGACAGGGTCCTGGATGAAGATACTTTCAGCCGTGCGCATGTCATCATCACCAGCTATGGCATGGTGCGTAACGATATCCAGCATTTTACCTCCCGCAGATTTGGATATATCATCCTGGACGAGAGCCAGGCGATCAAGAACCCTGCCTCGCAGGTGCGTAAGGCGGTGCAGCAGCTGACTGGCCGCAACCGGCTGGCCCTCAGCGGGACGCCTGTGCAGAACAATACCTTTGACCTGTATGCGCAAATGGACTTCCTGAACCCCGGCATGCTGGGAAGCCAGGATTTCTTCAGGATGGAGTTTGCCACGCCCGTCGATAAGAATGGGGATAAGGAGGCTGCCGCCAGGCTGCGTAAGCTGGTGTACCCCTTTATCCTGAGAAGGACCAAGGAGCAGGTGGCGGGCGATCTTCCCGACAAGACGGAGATGATACTCTGGTGCGAGATGGGGACCGAGCAGCGGAAGATCTATGACAGCTTCAAGGAGCACTACCGGCAGAGCATACTGGAACATATAGCCGAAGACGGCATGGGGCGCAGCAGCCTTTATATCCTGGAAGGTCTTACAAAATTGCGCCAGATCTGTGACAGCCCGGCGATCCTTCGGGAGGAGGAGCCTTATCCCAATACCAGCGCCAAGCTGGATGAACTGATCCGGGAGATCGAGGAGAATACGGGTCATCACAAGGCGTTGGTCTTTTCGCAGTTTACGTCTATGCTGGAATTGATCAGGGGCGCTTTGTCCGAACGGGGTATCCCTTACCTGTACCTGGATGGAAGTGTTCCCGCTGAGGAGCGGAGACGGTCCGTGCAGCAATTCCAGGAAGAGGAGGATACGCGGGTGTTCCTTATCAGCCTGAAGGCCGGCGGGGTCGGGTTGACCCTGACGGCGGCGGATTATGTTTACCTGGTGGATCCCTGGTGGAACCCCGCGGCAGAGCAGCAGGCTATCGACAGGAGCCATCGTATCGGGCAGGTAAAAAAGGTTTTTGCTTACCGGATGATCTGTAAGGATACGGTGGAGGAGAAGATCCTGCAGCTGCAGGAGAAGAAGCGGCAGCTGACGGCTGACCTTGTGGGGGATGAGGGTGGGTTTGTAAAGCAGCTGACGCAGGAGGATGTGGCGTATTTGTTTAGTTAAGATTGATAATCAGTTCTTTGCGAGAAAGAAACTTCATTTTTTCCTTGTTTGCATATTTAGGAACTTTAAAAAATATTTTTGCAAATGTTCACATTAAAGTTAACTTTGTATGGAAAAGAAGGGAGGGGAGATCCTGTTCAAGGAAAGGGAGATCCGGTTTTATGGGGCGTACTTTATGGATTTTTATATTTTGCAGACGGCAAAGGTGCAGCAGAAGATAGACTTTGTTCTCAAGTTGATCCAGTCCGTGAAGATGGTGCCTGAAAGGTTTTTGAAGCATATGACGGGGACGGATGGTTTGTATGAGATCAGAATGGAATACGGAAGTAATATTTTTAGGATCTTCTGTTGTTTTGACGAAGGGAATTTGGTGATGCTTTTTAATGCTTTTCAGAAGAAGACGCAGAAGACGCCCGGGCAGGAGCTCAGCCTAGCAGAAAAATTAATGAAGGAATATTTTGGTGAGAAAGAAAAAAACAAAATTGCCGGCCGGCGGTGAAATTAGTAAAAAGAGAATTATGTCCAAGCAAGAACAAATGAGGAATGCCAGGAGCTTTGACGAGTTGATGGATGTAAAGTATGGTAAAGCCGGTACGAAGGCCCGGGATAAATTCGAGGAAAATGCGCAATACTTTATCATCAGCGAAATGCTCAGGGAAGCTCGTAAGGAAGCGAAGCTTACACAGGAGCAGCTTGCAGAAAAAGTAGGGACGAAAAAAAGCTATATATCCAGGATCGAGAATGGCAATTGCGATATCCAGCTATCGACGCTTTACCGGATATTCGAGTCCGGGTTAGGTAAAAAAGTACGTCTTTCTATTGACTAACTAGCTCACGAGCTCGATGCCTTCATCCGTCAGCTTTATTTTCCTTTCCTTATACAACCGTCCCGTCGTCATCTTGAACGTTTTTTTACTCATACCAAAGAAAGAGTATATCTCTTCGGGGTCCGACTTGTCGTGATATGGCAGACGGCCCTTGTGCTCTTTTAGCAGGCGCAGCACTTTTTCGGCGGCGTCCTCTACCCGCTCATAACCCGGACGGCCTGCAACCACGTCGATCTGTGTTTCTCCCGAGGGGGATTTTTCAGCGGGAAGGATATTCTTTATAAAGCCTTTGAACTTATCGCCTACCCGTATCTCTCTGAACACCTCATTAAAGTGAAGGACCCCGGTGTGCAGGTTATTGATGATGACGACATAGCCGATGTCCGTGCGGCGGAGGACCGTAAGATCGACGATGTCTTTCTCCTGCACCGTCAGGTTCTCATTGCTGAGATAGGCGTCTATTTTTTCCGAGGCGGCCAGCCTTCCCGTCTGTTCATCCAGGTAGATCTTTACCAGGTAGTCGCCCCCTTTGCGCATGCCGCTGAGCTGTCTTGATTTGGGAACAAAGAGGTCTTTCATCAGCCCCCAGTCGAGAAAGGCTCCCTGGGGTGTCACGCTGACCACCCGCAGCATAACGATATCGCCCAGGATACCCTTGGGATGCTGTGTAGTGGCGATCAGCCTGTCCTCGCTGTCGTGGTAGAGGAAGACCTTTATTTTGTCGCCGGGTTTGGCTCCTTTAGGGGCAAAACGTTTAGGTAACAGGATGCCTTCTTTCCCGTCTTCGAGGATGAGGCCAAAGGCCAGGTCCTTTTTTACAGGCAATGTGTTGTATTCTCCGACGTGGATCATGGTGCAAAGCTACGACAAATGCCGCTGGTTGGCCCCCTGGTGGTCTGCTTTTGGGGAAAGTTCCGTACATTCAGGGCTTATGAATTACTTATTTACTCCGAGGATCTATGGTAAGTTGGTATTGCTGCTCATAGTGGCAGGTAGCTGGAACTGCAAGGGAAAAGGGCCCAGGGTGGCGCAGGCGAGCGATACGGCCGGATATGCGGAGGGTAACGATAGCACTCATGGGACGCGCAAGGATGTCATGAAGCCTGTAACGACGACCCTGCCGGACGGTACCCGGGTGTTGATGGATCCCCGCACTGTGATCCGTCCGTCCGAGGGGTTTGGCAAAACCAACCGGGACATTCAGCTGGATGGCGAAGCCATGCTGATCGTCCGTAGCGATGCGGGAAAGCCTTTTGTCATACATACCTGTAACCTGGTGATCCATGTGCTGGGGACCCGTCTTCACATAGACGCTTTTGCTTCCAGTCCCGGCGAGCAGGTGGATCTGCTGGAAGGCAAGCTCAGGGTGACGAAATCCTATCATTCATCCACGGACAATGAGCCGGAGACCCTCCATGCGGGGGAGATGGTGATGATCAACCGGGACATCGATCTTATGGAGAAAGAGACGCTCAGTCCTGAAGAGCAAAAGTCTTTGGAAGTGAAATTCCCGTTGTCGGACACGACAGCTCCACGTAACTGATGATCGACAGGTGCGGGTCTATTTTTAGCTGGAAGGTTTGGACAGGCTGGTCTTCTGCAGCTTGGTGAGCATTTCCATCAGCCAGTAATAATGCATCGCCCACATTACCAAAATAAGTAAGTGTATCGGTGAAGTAGATGATGGCCACCCTGTGGACGGAAGGATCATTTATATCAGAGGCAAGCAGCTGGAAATAATGGCTTGTGAAATTCACCTGTCTCAGGCCCAGGGTGTCTTCCAGGCCGGGGATCTTTTTGTCCAGAGACGGCAGCAGGCCGGCGATCGCAAAGCTTACCTTAAATGGAAGGGCGGGATGCGCTTTTGGGAATTTTTCCCTGATGGCAGACCAGGTAAAAAGCTCCAGACCTTTTGAAAAGGATTGCTGTTGAAGGACGAACTCCGCAAAGGTGGCGTTAAATACCTCTTTTTCAAAGGGTGTAACAGAGCTTGCGTCGATGATCTGGCGGTAGGCCAGCTTAATAAGCGCCTTTGTCATATCGGGATCTTTTTGAGGTTTATACTGGTACGCCGATCTGTAAGGTCCCTGTGTAGCCATTGGTAGTGTCGCCGGTGAGGGTGAGCATCTCGCTGTTGTAGGAGTCCTTCATGATATCGTCGGAGGAATTGGTCAGACTGTTCTGGCCGTGCGTGGAGTATAAGGATGTATTATACACCGTTTTGGACACACTGTCGGGAAATGCGATCTGGGTGGTCAATTTCAGGATGGAGTTAATGAATATCTCTACGTGGATATGGGTGACGCGACCTGTATACCAGCCCGGATAGATGGTTGTGAACTTTGCCTGTCCATTGGCATCTGTAAGCTGAATGCCTCTCAAAAAGGTCAGGCCGGTGTTGTTTTGGGTGCCTAAATAGCCAGATACGCTGTATTCGGAATAGTAGCCATCCTTGTCACAATGCCATATGTCCACCCGGGCGCCTTCGATGGCGGTACAGCTGTTGTTGCTGTTCACGATGGTCAGTGTAAGGCTCAGCGGCAGTCCTGTCTTGCCTTCCGTGATATCTGTCCGGTAGATGGCGGAATTCTTGCTCAGGTCGTAGGGATATGGGCCGTCTGTTTCCGAGGGTGTTGCTGAACAACTGCCGCTGGAGGTGGTGCCGCCTGTGCCGGTGCTTGTACTGTCGCTGCTGCTGCCGGTGCCGCTGTCATTGCTTTTGGAGCAGCCGTCGATGACGGCAGGGACCAGGGCTGTAAAGCCAAAAAATTTTACGCTGTTGATCAAAAAGTCTTTTCGTTCCATAACCAGGGATTTAAAAATTGAACAATGTGCATGCGTACATACAAGGATACGTCGAATGGAGGATGAATGTTGTCTGGTAAAAGCACGCGAACCCGCATTTAACGGGAGTTTTGAGGCGAAAGCGGTAAATCTAGCGGTGAATGGGAAAATGGGTAAAAAATTCTTTTTCGTAGCTGGCGCCGATGGGGACCTCCTGGTCCTGCAGGTAGATGACCTTGTTGCGGATGTTAATGATGCTGCCGAGGGCGACGATATACGACCGGTGAACGCGAATGAAATGGGTGGAGGGCAGCTGGGACAGAATGGATTTCATGGTCATTCGTACCAGGAGCGGCTGCCTGTCTTGTAAATGGATCCGGAGATAATCGTCCATGCCTTCGATGAACCTGATGTCTGCGATGGCGATCTTTACCAGGCTATAGTCGATGCGTAGAAAGATGAATTCCGGGGAGGCCGGCGGCTGCCGCCGGTCGACGATCTCTTTGGCTTTTGTGATGGCCTGGAAAAAACGTTCGTAGGTAAATGGTTTTAGCAGGTAGTCCACCGCATTGAGGTTAAAGCCTTCCACGGCATATTCGCCATGGGCGGTAGTAAAGATGGCCAGGATCCCCGGACGGACGGACCTGTAAAAATCGATGCCCGAGAGGGAGGGCATATGGATGTCCAGGAACAGGAGGTCGACGGGATCTTTTTCGAGGTATTGCAGGGCTTCTCCGGGACGGATGAAGGTCTTTTCTAGGCGAATAAAGTCTGCTTTACCGGAAAAGTTCTTTATCACGTTGAGGGCAGGCAGCTCATCATCTATTGCAATAGCTCGTATCATGTCTTCAGCTTTAAAGTTACAAAAACCCTGAAATCCTCTTTGTTATCTTCTATACGCAGCGTATGCTCCCGGGGATACAGCAGCTGAAGACGTTTTTTTGCGTTGGCGATACCCAGACCGCTGTGTTTTTCAGAATGGCGTATATGGACCTTTTTGTTGGTGACTTTCAGATGGAGCTCATCTCCGGGGATAGTGATCCCGATATATATATCGGAGTCTTCCTCGGGGTTGACGCCGTGCTTGAAAGCGTTCTCGATAAAGGGGATCAGGATGAGAGGGGCGATCTTTTGAGCTGTGGGCGGCGAGCTGCGAGCTCCGAGGGGGGGAGGTTCATCGATGTGATGATGCAGGCGGATAGTGGAGCCGAACCTGGATTGCTGGAGATCGATGTAATTGCGGATATATTTCAGCTCCTGTTCAAGCGTGACCAGCTCATTCCCGGACTCGTCGAGCACATACCGCATCATTTCCGACAATTTGATGACCGCGTCAGGGGCCTTGTCGGATCTTTCAATCGTGAGGGAATAAATGCCGTTGAGGATATTGAACAGGAAGTGAGGGTTTATCTGCGCTTTCAGATAGGATAGCTCTGTCAGCAGCTTTTCTTTTTCCGTCTGTTTGAGCCGTTCGCGTATCTTGAGCAGGAGCGCCAGGAACAGGACGACCAGGTAGACGAAAAGGTGCTGGGTGACGTCCATGGAAAAGGTGGGTGGCGGGCCGGGATGGCGGGGAACTGTGAGCTGTGGGCTGCCAGGGGTGAGAGGAAAGAAGGCTGCGGGACTTCGGGGCGGGATGAGGTGTCCTGATAACAGATTGATGACGATAAAACAGCCGGTGTTGATCAGCAGCAGGATGAGATATCTGCGGGTAAAATAGAATTTTGGGATCAGACCATAATAATTGAGATAAAATGAGGCCAGCAACAGGCCATAAAAGATAAAATCACGCTGGGTGGGTGGATTCATCATATAGGCATGGTGGGTAAGCGACTCG
>DASZVM010000204.1:0-2571 GCA_035547295.1 Puia sp.
TGGACTCTTTCAGGGAAATGCCTGCCAGGATCGCAGCTATGACGCCAATGGGCAGGTTGACAAGAAATATCAGCCGCCAGGATGCGGAGATCCATGCGGCATGTATAAAGTACCCTCCCAGGAACTGTCCCAGGATGGCGCCGATACCCTGGGCGATACCATAATATCCAAAGGCTTTGTGTCTGTCGTTACCCTCGGGGAAATTCAGATGGATGAGGGTCACTGTCTGTGGTACCATGAATGCCGCAGATATGCCCTGGAGAAAACGGAACAGGATCAACTGACCGATGGTGACGGCCAGACCGCACAGCACGGAGGTAATGGTAAAGGCGGACAGACCGATGATCAGCACTTTTTTCCTTCCGAACTTGTCCCCCAGACGGCTGCCTGTGATAAGAAAAACGGCATAGCCTATCAGGTAGGCGGCTACGATCAGCTGCACCTTTGCATCGCTGGTCTTATAATAGGATTGTATCGTGGGCAGGCTCACGTTGGTGATGAATATATCGACCACCGAGATCACCGGGGCAAGCAGGATGACAAATAGGTTCCACCAGCGGCGTTGGTCATGTTTCCCGTGTTGTGGCTGAGAGGCGATAGTGGAGGTAGTCGTGCGTGTAAAGGCGGCAGGCGACAAGGTGTCGACAGACCGAACAGACTGGTCTGTTTTCATAAGCTTAAAATTTTTATTGGCTGATTAGTTTTTGAGCGATCTTTTTGGCGGCGTCTATCGGGTGGGCTGAACGTTCCAGCGAGGATTGCACGCCACTCCCCTCATACAGCCAGACGATCATTTCGGCAAGGTCTTCCGTTTCCCGGGCCGATCGTCTGACGGGCAGCAAGGCGATGTGCTGTTTTACCATGGTCTTTATATAAGCTTTGTGGCGGCGTATGGTGTCGAGAGACCTCTCATCGAGATTGGGTAATTCGTAGGCTACCCGGACGAAAGTGCATCCTTTGAACCCTCCTTCCATGGCACGTTGTTTCCGGTAGTCAAACAGTGCCAGCAGCGTTTTTTCTCCCGGCGTCCTGTCCTTGCAGAAGGTCTCAAAATCCACCCGCCACCGGGCGGTAGCCTCTTCCAGATAAGCCTGGAGAATGTCCTCCTTTGAAGGAAAATGCTCGTACAGGCTGGCCTTGGCCACCTCCGACTCCTCGATGATCTGGTTGATCCCTGTAGCCAGGAAACCCTGTTCATAGAACAGACGCGTCACTGTATCCATCACCCGGTGTCTGACCTTTGAATTTTCTTTCATCCGTAATAAATGTCTTTTTTAATGGTGGGATTTATTTGTGGCGCTCGGCCTCATAGAACAAAGATAGGGAAATTTTTAAAAAACAGACAGGTCTGTTCGTTTTTTTATTTTTCTGATCTATCCGGGCGGGTTGTGACTACCCAGCTTTTTTTCCATTACTGCCCTTTCCTCCGGCGACCCGGCCAGGTCCAGCGCCAGCAAGAAATGCTGCCAGGCCTTTCGGTCATCCACCCCCGTGTACAGCTCGCCCAGGAGTGAATGATAAAAAAGGTTACCGGATAGCTGCTGCAGCCCTTCCGCCTCCGGGATGGCCTTTTCCTTCCCATAGACCCTGGAGAAAGCATAAGCCCTGTTCAGCGCGGCCATGGGAGAATATTCAAGCACCAGCAGTTGATTGTACAGCCGAAGGATATTTTCCCATTTCTCCCGCTCGCCGGTCTGATGCGTATGCCACCAGGCGATGGCCGCCTCCAGGTGGTACTTCGACACTTCTCCCCTACCCGATGCCTGGACAAAAAAGCCGCCTCCCCTGTCAATCAGCTCCTGATCCCAACGGCTGATATCCTGGTCTTCATACAGCACCAGCTCACCACTGTCGCTGATCCTTGCGTCAAAACGGGACGCCTGAAAGCACATGAGGGCCATCAGGGCATATACGCGGGGTTGAGCAGTCGGGGGATGACCGGCCAATAACCAGGCAAGACGCATGGCTTCGAGACAAAAATCCTTTCTCAATACCTTGTCCGCGCCGGCAGAAAAATATCCTTCATTGAATAAAAGATAAAGACATAGCAGCACTGTATCCAACCGGGCTCCGATGTCGCTGTCAGGGGGGAATGCTATTTCAATATCTTCCGTCCTCAGCTTGTCCTTTGCCCGGAACAGACGTTTGTTGATATTCCCTTTGGATGTAAGGAGGGCCTGCGCGATCTCGTCGATGGTAAATCCGCAAAGAACGCGCAGGGCCAGGCTCACTTGTGCTTCTACAGGTATGGAGGGATGACAGATGGCAAACAGCATCCGCAGCTGGCTGTCGGTGATATTCTGGTCTGAAAGATCGATGTCCATTTCAAAGGTGCGTTCGCTGCTTTGCACCAGGTGTTTTTTTACTTTCTGTCCGAATACCTTATCATGTTTGAGGTAATTCAAGGCATTGTTCCTTGCCACTGCATACAACCAGGCGACGGGGTTGGAAGGCACTCCGTTCATACCCCATGTCTCTGCCGCGGACAGGAAGGTATCGCTGACGATGTCCTCCGCCTCATCTATATAGGCGATCCCAAAGCGGCTGCATAACACCGTTACCATCCTGCCA